>NZ_JBEZZB010000066.1:0-51265 GCF_040638955.1 Actinoplanes sp. NPDC024001 | reverse complement strand
CTGATCGGTGACCGGAGCCGTGCACCCACCGGCCAGGTGCCGAAGGTAGGCCGGCAGGGTCAGGAACTCCGGGCAGGTCCGCTCGGTGAGCAGGATGCCGCCGCGCCGCCCGGCGCGGACTTCACCGCCACGGCGCCGCCGAACTCCGGCTGCCGCCCCCCGCCTCCGACCTTCGCAACGACCGCAACGCCTGACGCGGACTGAAGAGCTGCCCCACCGCCAACCTTCGCAACCACCGCACCGCCGGGAGCGGCCTTACTACCGGCCTTTGCCGCCAGCGCACCGCCGGACGCGCACTGAAGGGATGCCTCACCGTCAACGCTCGCAACCACCGCACCGCCGGGAGCCGCCTTTTTACCGGCCTTTGCCGCCACCGCACCGCCAAGAGCTGCCCCACTACCGGCCTTAGCAGCCGCCGCGCCGCTGGGCGCGGGGTGCGGCGCCGACGTGCTTTCGGGAGCGGGCTCTGCGCCCACCGCGCCGGGGGTGGGCTGGGGCGCCGGGGCGCCGCCGGCGATGTAGATGGAGCGGCCGTCGCGGCCCAGGCCGGCGGAGAGGGACCAGATCAGGCTGCTGCCGGCCACCCGCTCCGGCAGCGGGGCGCCGTTCAGGCGGCTCGCCCAGACCAGCGGCATGCCGTCGGCGACGATCAGGTCAGCGTCGTCCAGGTGGCGGCGGACCTCCGGGTCGGCGGACGCCCGGCGCAGGATGTCGACGTTCGGGGTGATGATGCGACCGCCCCGGCCGGCCGCCAGCGCGTCCCGCACCACGGCCACGACCTCGTCCTCGGTGATCCGGTCAATGCCGGTGCCGTCCAGGTGGACGCGGTCGAAAGCCTCGATAGTCACCTAACGCCTCCTTTTGCTTGCTTCACTCGTTACCAGAGCGAAACGAGCGAAGGTGAGCCAAAGTGGCACAGGTGCTTTTTCTGGGCGGATTGGGGCGAAGCGGGACCACGCTCGTCGAACGTCTGCTCGGCGAACTTCCCGGGATGTGCGCTCTGGGCGAGGTCGTTCACCTGTGGCAGCGCGACCTGCGCGACAACGAGCGCTGCGGCTGCGGTTCCCGCTTCTCCGGCTGCACGTTCTGGCGCCGCGTCGGCGATCTCGCCTTCAACGGCTGGGCGAACGTCGACGTGGACCGGGTGCACGCCCTGCGCGACGCGGTCGAGCGCACCCGGCACATCCCGCGCCTCGCCTCGGCCGGCGCCGCGAGCCCGGAGGTCCGGGAGTACGCGTCGTACTACGCCCGCGTCTACGCCGCCGCGGCCACCGTCTCCGGCTCGCCGGTCGTGATCGACTCCTCCAAGCACTCCGCCCTGGCCCACGTGCTGCGCTGGGCCGACGACGTCGACCTGCGCGTGGTGCACGTGGTCCGCGACGCACGCGGGGTGGCGTACTCCTGGACCAAGAAGGTCACCCGCCCGGAGACCGACGGCACGGACGAGATGACCCGCTACTCCCCCGGCCGTTCGGCGCTGCTCTGGAACGCGCACAACGCCGCGTTCGGCCTGCTCGCCCGCTGCGGGGTGCCGGTGCGCCGGATCCGGTACGAGGAGTTCCTCGCCGAGCCGCGCACCGCGCTGCTGCGCCTGGCCGATTTCGCCGGCATCAAGCTGCACCCCACCGACCTGGACTTTCTCCGGCCGACCCACGCGGATCTGAAGGTCGGGCACAGCGCGGCCGGCAATCCGATGCGTTTCACCGTCGGCCGTCTCCCGCTGCGCCGGGACGACGCCTGGAAGCGCGCCCTGCCCAGCTCCCAGCGCCGCCTCGTGGGTGCGGTGTGCGGGCCGATGCTGCGGGCATACGGCTATCCGATCAACGTGGAGGCACGATGAACTGGCCGTCCGTCGGGGTCGTCATCCCCACCCGCAACCGCCCGGAGCTGGTCCGGCGTTCGATCGCCGCGGTGCGGGAGCAGCGCTACCCCGGCGAGATCAAGATCGTCGTGGTGTACGACCAGACCGAACCCGACTATCTGCTCGCCTCCACCGAGGGCGTACCGGTCCTGGTGTTGACGAATTGGCGCTCGCCGGGCCTGGCCGGCGCGCGCAACACCGGTCTGCTGGCGCTCGACACCGAGCTGGTGGCGTTCTGTGACGACGACGACCGCTGGCTGCCGGACAAGCTGCGCCGCCAGGTGGCCGCGCTGCTCGCCGAGTCGGACGCCGAGTTCGCCACCTGCGCGATCGAGGTCGAGTACGAGGGCCGCGCCACCCCCCGACTGGCCCACCGCAGCCGGGTCACCGTCGACGACCTGGCCCGCTCGCGGATGGCCATGCTGCACTCGTCGTCGTTCCTGATCCGCCGGGAGGCGCTGGCCGAGGACGCCATCGGCCTGGTCGCCGAGGACGCCCCGGGCAGCCAGAACGAGGACTGGGACCTGCTGCTGCGGGCGGCCCGCCGGGCGCCGATCGTGCACCTGGACGAGCCGCTGGTGCAGGTGCTCTGGGGCCGCACCTCGCACTACGCCTACGAGTACGCCACCAAGATCTCGTCGCTGCGCTGGATGATGCAACGGCATCCGGAGATCAGCGGCTGCCGTCCCGGCGCGGCCCGCGTCTACGGCCAGCTGGCCTGCTGGTCGGCGGCGACCGGGAACCGCAGTCAGGCGTGGCGGTACAGCAAGGAGGCGGTCCGCGCGAACTGGAAGGAACCGCGGACCGCGATCGCTCTGGCGGCGATGACCGGGGCGGTCAAGGTGGAGAACGTGCTGTCGGCTCTGCACAAGCGCGGCCGAGGTATCTGAACTCACCCTTCCGCACAGAGTTCACACACGGTACTGTTCGAGTGTGTTCGAAATAGTGCGGTTGTGGAAGGTGCGGGTCCGCGGATGTTAGCCCAGCAGCGTCAGGCCGCGATCCTCGATCGCGTTCGCGCCACCGGCGGCGTGCGAGTCAGCGAGCTCGCCACGGAATATGGCGTCTCCGACATGACGATCCGCCGGGACCTCGAGGCGCTGGCCGATCGCGGCCTGCTGGCGAAGGTACATGGCGGGGCGACCACCGTCAGCCCTGGCTCGGCGCACGAGCCCGGCTTCGCCGCCAAATCCGACCGGCAGCGCGACGAGAAGACGGCGATCGCGGTCCGGGCCGCCACCCTGGTCTCCCCCGGCGACGCCATCGCGCTCTCCGCCGGCACCACCACCGCCGAGCTGGCCCAGCGTCTCGTCGACGTGCCGGCTCTGACCGTGGTGACCAACTCGATCCCGGTCGCCGACGTGTTCTACCGGGGCGGCCGGCCGGACCAGACCGTGGTGCTGACCGGCGGGACGCGGACCCCGTCCGACGCCCTGGTCGGGCCGGTGGCGGTGGCCGCGGTCGGCACCCTGCACCTGGACATGCTCTTCCTCGGCGTGCACGGGATGAGCGAGCGCGCCGGATACACCACGCCGAACCTGATGGAGGCGGATGTCAACCGCGCCCTGGTGGAGGCGGCCGAGCGCCTGGTGGTGCTCGCCGACCACACCAAGTGGGGCACCGTCGGCATCTCCTCGATCGTGCCCCTCAGCCGCGCGGACGTGCTGATCACCGACGGTGGTCTGGACGAGAGCGCCCGCACCGTCCTCGCGGAATCCGTTACTGAACTCGTGGTGGTGAACCCCCAGTGAGCCCGACCAAGTCGGTCGTCCACCTCTCGGACGGCCGCGAGCTTATCTATTTCGACGAGGCTCCGAACTCCGGTCGCGCCGGATACCCGGACACCCGCGAGCTGCCGCCGCCCCCGCCGGCCTCGCAGCTGCGCTACGACCCGCTGGTCGACGAGTGGGTCGCGATCGCCGCGCACCGTCAGACGCGGACGTTCCTGCCGCCGTCGGACGCCTGCCCGCTCTGCCCGACCACCGACCGGTTCGCCAGCGAGATCCCGGCGCCGAGCTACGACGTGGTGGTCTTCGAGAACCAGTTCCCCTCGTTCAGCGACCGGATCGTGCCCGAAGAGATCACTGAGCTGACCGAGATGGTGCCGGTCCGCCCGGGGCTCGGCCGCTGCGAGGTGGTCTGCTTCACCAGCGACCACAACAGCGCTTTCGGGTCGCTGCCGGCCTCGCGCGTGCGTACCGTCGTCGAAGCGCTTGCGGACCGCACCGCCGAGCTGTCCGGGCTGCCCGGCGTGGCGCAGGTCTTCCCGTTCGAGAACCGGGGCGTCGAGATCGGCGTGACGCTGCACCACCCGCACGGGCAGATCTATGCGTACCCCACGGTGCCGCCGCGGACGGCGGCGATGCTGCGCGCCGCCGCTCGGCACGCCGAGCGGACCGGCGGCCGCAACCTCTATGCCGATGTGCTCGCCGCCGAGCAGGCAGCGAAGGTACGGGTGGTGGCCGCCAACGAGCACTGGACGGCGTACGTGCCGGCCGCCGCCCGCTGGCCGTTCGAGGTGCAGCTCGCACCGCACCGCCAGGTGCCCGACCTGCCCGCGCTCACCGACGCCGAGCGGGACGCGTTCGGCCCGCTCTACCTGGACGTGCTGCGCCGTTTCGACGCGCTCTTCGGCAAGCCGATGCCCTACATCTCGGCGTGGCACCAGGCGGTCGTCGGCGAGGGCCGCGAGCTGGGCTATCTGCACCTGCAGCTGTTCAGCATCCGCCGGGCCGCGGACAAGCTGAAGTACCTGGCCGGTTCGGAGTCGGCGATGGGCGCCTTCGTGAACGACATCGTGCCCGAGAACGCGGCGCAGCTGCTGCGCGACGCCGCCTGACCGGCGGCGGGACAACCGGGGGGCCCGGGACAAGACCCCCCGGTCGCAAAGGGGACAGCGGGCGGAACCGTCCGCTCCACTGAGAAGAACGACGCGCGTACCCCATAGTTACGCGCCCAAACATGCAAGTTGTCGCATAGCTACAGCAAGCAAGAAGCCCGCCGGCGGCTGCCGGCGGGCTTCGATGCTTTTCGGTACGAGATCAGGCGAGCTTGCGCGCGAGGTTCTCGTCGAGCGCGTTCATGAACTCGTCGGTGGAGAGCCACGGGGCGTCGCGGCCGATGAGCAGCGCGAGGTCCTTGGTCATCTGGCCGCCCTCGACGGTCTCGATGCAGACCCGCTCCAGCTTCTCGGCGAACTCGGTCACCTCGGGGGTGCCGTCCAGCTTGCCGCGGTGCTTGAGGCCGCCGGTCCAGGCGAAGATCGAGGCGATCGGGTTGGTCGAGGTCTTCTCGCCCTTCTGCCACTGCCGGTAGTGCCGGGTGACCGTACCGTGCGCGGCCTCGGCCTCGACGGTCTGGCCGTCCGGGGTCATCAGCACCGAGGTCATCAGGCCCAGCGAGCCGAAGCCCTGCGCCACGGTGTCGGACTGCACGTCACCGTCGTAGTTCTTGCAGGCCCAGACGTAGCCGCCCTCCCACTTGAGCGCGGCGGCGACCATGTCGTCGATCAGCCGGTGCTCATAGGTGATGCCGGCTTCCTTGAACTGCTCGGCGAACTCGGTCTCGAAGATCTCGGCGAACAGGTCCTTGAACCGCCCGTCGTACGCCTTCATGATCGTGTTCTTGGTCGACAGGTAGACCGGGTAGTTACGGGCCAGGCCGTACCGGAACGAGGCGCGCGCGAAGTCGCGGATCGACTCGTCGAAGTTGTACATGGCCATGCCGACGCCACCGGCCGGGAAGTCCGCGACGTGGAACTCCAGCGGCTCGGAGCCGTCCTCCGGCGTGAAGGTGACGGTGAACTTGCCGGCCTTCGGCGCGACGAAGTCGGTCGCCTTGTACTGGTCGCCGTGGGCGTGACGGCCGATGATGATCGGCTTGGTCCAGCCCGGTACCAGCCGGGGAACGTTCTTCATGATGATCGGCTCGCGGAAGACGACGCCGCCGAGGATGTTGCGGATGGTGCCGTTCGGCGACCGCCACATCTTCTTCAGGCCGAACTCCTGCACCCGCGCCTCGTCCGGCGTGATCGTGGCGCACTTGACGCCCACGCCGTGCCGCTTGATGGCGTTGGCCGAGTCGATCGTGACCTGGTCGTCGGTCTCGTCCCGGTACTGGATCGACAGGTCGTAGTACTCGAGGTTCACGTCGAGGTACGGCAGGATCAGCTGCTCACGGATCTGCTTCCAGATGATCCGGGTCATCTCGTCGCCGTCGATCTCCACGACCGGGTTCTTGACCTTGATTTTCGCCATCGGCCGGCGCTCCTCTCCCGAAACACATGCTTAGCAGTACGAGCGTACTGCCCGCCCGTCGTAGATCGCCGGGCGGCCCCGATCTGGCGGTCCTCCTCTACCATCCCAGGCGATGAAGATCCGGCGCGCCGATAAGCGCTATCAGGCTCGCCATGGCGGTACGAGGGCCGACGACGTGCTGCACCAGGCGACCGAGATCGGCAAAGCCGTGGTGCTGCTCGCCGCGTTCGCTGTGGTAGGCGTCACCGGATACTTTCTCCACGATGACGTGACTGACACCGCTCGCGCCGTAACCGGTGGAAATCCGGCCGGGATGGCAGCCGCGGGCTGGCTCATCGTGCTCGCGTCCGCCGGAACCACCGCCGGCTGTTTTCTCGCCGCGAACCGGCACGGGCTACGCAGCCCGGTCATCCTGTGGGGCCTGGTGGTGTGCGGCGCGGCAGCCGCCTTCCCGGCGCTGTGGCTCTTCCCCCGCCGGCGCGACAAGGACCCCTTCGGCTGGGCCTCGGACGCCCTGGTCCACGGATCCCAGTGCGCCTACGTCCTGATCTTCTTCACCGTGGCCGCGGTCTTCGTATCCGGCGCGCTCCAGAGCTGGCTGCGGGTGGACCCGCTGTGGAACCGCAAGTGGCTGCTGGGCACCGCCGGCGTCGTCACCGCGGTCGCCGCCCTCACCCTGGCCGTCGCCGTCGCCTACGCGTGACCTTCAGATCTCGCCGGTGGGGCGCACCCGCACCGCGCCGAGCGCCCGCAGCCGGCCCGCAACCTGCGGTTCGCGATCACCAGCTGCCAGGACTACCAGGCCGGAACGCTGGCTGGTGCACGGGCTGCGCACCAGCGGGGTTCGCTGGAACCTACTGGCCGACCAGGTCATACGGACGTTCAGCCGGGCCGACGGGCCGGTCTTCGACGTCCACGACGATCAGGACAGCCACCCGCTCCGCCGGTGAACCAGCCCTGGCCGGGGAGATCTAACCTCAAAAGATGATCTCCGATACGCGGCGCCGCCGCCGGTCCCGGCGGCGTGCGCCGCTGCGCCCGGCGCGACCGCCCGAGCCGGTCGCGTGGCAGGAGCAGCGCGGGCGGGACCGGCTGCGGGCCGGAGCCGGGTACGCCTACCTGCTGTGCTGGTTCGGCCTCTTCGTGACCGGCCACCACGTCGCGGGCGCCTACGTCGACCTGGCCCGCCGGCTCACCGGCGGGCGGTCGTGGGGCATGGCGATCAGCGGCTGGCTGATCTTCGTGGTCCCGGTCGTCGCGCTCGGCGTGCTCGCCCTGATCAGCGACCGGGAATCCGGCAAGCGATGGCGGTTGCCGCTGATCGGGCTGGCCGTCGCGATGGTCCCGGTGCTGCTGAACCTGATCCCCACCGGCGCGGACTTCGACCTGGCCGACCTGGTCAGCGGCGCCGGCGGAGCGGACTTCATCCTCGGGCTGCGCAACGGCGCCCTGGCCGCCGTCGTCCCGCTCGTGGTCGTGCCGTTCGTCGCCTTCAACGAGCGGCTGCGCGACCGGCTCGACGGGACGACCCGGCGGCTGGTCATCGGGCCGCCGGCCGTGACCTTCCTGGTCGCCACGCTCGTCGCCGTAGTCGTGCTGGCGCAACGGTGAGGTGCTTTACCCGTACGCCGCAAAAGGGTGAAGGCCGGGGCGTGCTGCCCCGGCCTCTCCCGCAGTGATCTCGTGCGCTGAGGTCAGAGACCCGCGACGTCCGCCTGCTTGGCGCGGACCGCCTCGGCGGCCTCCTTGAGGCCGGCGACCTCGGCGTCGGTGAGCTTGTCCTCGACGACCTTCTTGATGCCCTGCGCGCCCAGCTCGGCCTCGACGCCCAGGTAGACGCCGGAGATGCCGTATTCGCCCTCGACCCAGGCGCAGACCGGCATGACCACACCGGAGTCCTCGGCGACGGCCTTCGCCATGCGGGCCGCGGCGGCCGACGGGGCGTAGTAGGCCGAACCGGTCTTCAGCAGCGCGACCACCTCGGCGCCACCGTTACGGGTCCGGACCACCAGCTCCTCGATCTTGTCGGCCGGGAGCAGCTCGGAGAGTGGCTTGCCGTCCACCGTGCAGCGCGACGGGACCGGGACCATGGTGTCGCCGTGCGAACCGAGGGTGAGCGCCTTGACGCTGCCCACCGGAACCTTCAGCTCCTCGGCGATGAAGTTCGTGAAGCGGGCGGTGTCGAGCACGCCGGCCTGGCCGAAGACGCGGTTCTTCGGGAACTGGGTGGCGATCTGGGCGAGCGCGGTCATCTCGTCGACCGGGTTCGAGACCACGATGACGACGGCGTTCGGGGCGTACTTCGCGATGTTCTCCGCGACCTGACGCACGATCTTCGCGTTGACCTCGAGCAGGTCCATCCGGCTCATGCCCGGCTTGCGCGGCAGGCCGGCGGTCACGACGACCACGTCGGAGCCCTCGATCGCCTCGTAGCCCTCACCGTTCGGGCCGGTGCTGACGCCGATGACCTTGGTCTCGAAGCCCTCGATCGCGCGGGACTGGTTGATGTCGAGCGCCAGGCCGGCGGGCTTGCCCTCGATGATGTCGGTGAGAACCACCGTCTCGAAGATGTCGTACTCGGCGAGACGCTGCGCGGTCGTGGACCCGTAGAAACCGGCGCCTACGACGGTTACCTTCTTGCCCATAGCTCTGCTCTCCCAGTGTCCGGGCGATATTTTCGCGACCGTATCAGCCGGTAAACGGCGCATTACGAGCCGGTCGGGTTAACGCGAGGTAAGCCACTCGGCACCCTCCGATCCTGCCATTGATCGGCGTTGTCCACAGGCGGACGAGGGTTGTCCACAGGCTCTCGGCACGATTTCCGGGCTGCCACCATGCTGAGCCCCGTGCCCCGCACCCCCCCCACATCCCTCCGCAACTGGCCGCCGCCCCGTTCCTCGGCTCCCGAGCCGTCGCCGCCGGGCACATCACCTGGGGCATGTGGGCCGGCCGAGGATGGCGGCGGCCCCTTCCCGACGTCTGCGCCCACCGGGCGTGGTGCGCGGCGGTCCTGCTGGCAGCTCCCTCGGGAGTCGCGATCGGCGGACCGAGTGCCGCCTGCCGGTGGGGCGTCGCCAGCCTCCGGACGGACGCCGCGGTGTCGGTGGTGGCACCGCGCAACCGCAGGCTGCGCCGTGACGAGCGGATCGCCGTGCACTACGACGCGGGTATTCGGCCGGCTGCCGTCCAGTTCGAGGTGCGCGACGGTGCCGGCGCGCTGATCGGACGAGTTGATCTGGCCTGGCCGGAGGTTCGGCTGGCGGTGGAATACGACGGTGATCACCATCGGGAGCGGGAGCAGTTCCGGCGGGATGTCGAACGGCTGAATGCGCTGCGGTTGGCGGGGTGGACGGTGCTGCGGTTCACGGCTGACGATGTGCTTCGGCGGCCGGAGAGGACTGCTGGGATGGTGATCGCGGCGTTTGCTCGGCTCGGCCGTCGCTCACGCGGGTAATGGGGCCTTCGAAAGCGGCATGGGCTACGGCCGCCGCGAAGCGGCCGTAGCCCATGCAGGCAAACCCGAGCGATCAGTGATAGAAGTGCCGCGTACCAGTCAGATAGACCGTCAGGCCAGCCTTCTCCGCCGCCTCGATCACCAGGTTGTCCCGGATCGACCCGCCCGGCTGCACCACCGCCTTGACCCCAGCCCGGATCAGCACCTCAAGCCCATCCGGGAACGGGAAGAACGCATCCGAAGCCGCCACACTCCCCGCGGCCCGTTCCGCCCCCGCCCGCTCGACCGCCAGCCGCGCCGAGTCGACCCGGTTGACCTGCCCCATGCCCACGCCGACGGTCGCGCCGTCGCGCGCCAGCAGGATCGCGTTGCTCTTCACGCTGCGAATGGCCCGCCACGCGAACGCCAGGTCCGCGAGCACCTCCGCCGACGCCGCCGAGCCGCACGCCAGTTCCCACCCCGCCGGGTCGTCGCCGGGGGCGTCGATCCGGTCCGCCATCTGCACCAGAACACCACCGCCCACCTGCTTGATCTCCGCGGGCGGCGGGTTCCAGGCCGGCGCCACGAGCACGCGCAGGTTCTTCTTCTCCCGGAACAGTTCGAGCGCTTCCGGAGCGAACCCGGGCGCCACGATCACCTCGGTGAAGATCTCCGAGAGCTGCCGGGCGAGTTCCACCGTGACCTCACGGTTCACCGCGACGACCCCGCCGAACGCCGACACCGGGTCGCACTCGTGCGCCTTCCGGTGCGCTTCAGCCACGTCCGCGCCGACCGCGATCCCGCACGGGTTGGCGTGCTTGATGATCGCCACGCAGGGCTGGTCGAAGTCGTTCGCGCTCCGCCAGGCCGCGTCCGCGTCCACGTAGTTGTTGTAGGACATCTCCTTGCCGTGCAACTGCTCAGCCTGCGCGAGCCCGACGGGCATGTTCGCGTCGACGTAGAGCGCCGCCTGCTGGTGCGGGTTCTCCCCGTAGCGCAGCACCGACGACCGCTTCAGCGCGATCCCGGCGAACTCCGGCCATTCCGACGGCGCGAGCACGGTGGCACACCAGTTGGCGACGGCCACGTCGTACTCCGCGATGTCGGCGAAGGCGCGAGCAGCGAGCAGCTTGCGCTGCGTCAGCGTGAAGCCGCCGGCGGAGAGGGCCTCCAGGACCAGGGGGTACGCCGCAACCGCCGTGACCACCGCGACAGACGCGTGGTTCTTGGCCGCCGCCCGCACCATGGCCGGCCCACCAATGTCGATCTTGGCGATGCACTCCTCCTCGTCCGCGCCCGAGGAGACCGTCTCTGTGAACGGGTAGAGGTTGCTGACCAGCAGGTCGAACGGCTCGATACCGTGTTCGGCGAGCTCGGCGACGTGGCTCTCCAGCCGCATGTCGGCGAGCAGCCCGCCGTGCACCCGCGGGTGCAGGGTCTTGACCCGGTCGCTGAGGATTTCCGGGAAGCCGGTGAGCGACTCGACCCGGGTCACCGGCACGCCGGCCTTCTCCACGGTCGACGCGGTCGAACCGGTCGAGACGATCTCCACACCGGCGGCGTGCAGCGCTTGGGCGAGCTCGACGATGCCGTCCTTGTACCAGACGCTCAGCAGCGCCCGCTTGATCGGACGACGCCCCTCGTCAATGACGCTCACGGAATCCGTACCTTTCTGTCCTCGATGGTCCAGCCCTCTCGGACCAGGCGGCCGACGTACTCGACCAGCTGGGCCCGCTCGG
The DNA here is from genome assembly GCF_040638955.1 of Actinoplanes sp. NPDC024001. Classification (NCBI taxonomy): domain Bacteria; kingdom Bacillati; phylum Actinomycetota; class Actinomycetes; order Micromonosporales; family Micromonosporaceae; genus Actinoplanes; species Actinoplanes sp. NPDC024001. Next base: position 39,976 of record NZ_JBEZZB010000066.1, on the reverse strand, counting down.
CCACCTTGATCCGCTCGGTGAGCGTCTCCTCCGTGTCGCCGTCGAGCACGGGCACGGCGACCTGGGCGATGATCGGGCCGGTGTCGACTCCGGCGTCGACGAAGAACAGCGTCGCGCCGGCGATCTTGACGCCGTACGCGAGCGCGTCACGCGGCCCGTGAATGCCGGGGAAGGCCGGCAGAAGCGCGTTGTGTGTGTTGATGTACCGGTCGCCGAAGGCGTCCAGGAACTGCTTGCCGACCAGTTTGAGGAAACCGGCCGAGATGACCAGGTCCGGCGCGTGTTCGGCGACGTGGGCGGTCAGCGCCGCGTCCCAGTCGTCGCGGGTCGGGTACGCCTTCACCGAGTCCACGAACGTGGGAATGCCGGCTTCGGTGGCCCGGTCCAGCCCGGCGATGCCGTCCCGGTCGGCGCCGACGGCGACCACCTGTGCGCCGTACGCCGGATCCGCGGTTGCGTTGAGGAGAGCTTGCAGGTTGCTGCCCGAACCGGAGATGAGGACGACCAGGCGGGCGGGCGCGGGGTCAATCACCTGTGCACCCTATCGTCGCAGGGTGGGACCGCTGACAACGGGGCATTCCGGGACACCGCAAATCGGCTGACATCCATTACGCTGCGCCAGCAGACTGAAAGTTGTCATTGATCGCCGTTCCGCGGCGAACTCGGAGGAGAGAAACGTGGCATATCCGCCTCCTGCATACGGACCGCCGCCCGGCCAGCAGCCCTACGGTGGCCAACCGCAGAACGGCCTGGGCCTGACCAGCATGATCCTGGGCATCGTGTCGATCCCGACCGCCTGCTGCCCCTACATCGGTGGGGTCCTCGGCATCATCGGTCTGGTCTTCGGCTTCCTGGGCAAGAAGAAGGTCGACTCCGGTCTCGCCAACAACCGCGGCATCGCCATCGCGGGCATCGTCACCAGCGCGGTCGGCATCGCGATCGCGATCCTGTTCATCATCCTGTCGGTGGCCCTGCAGGACTTCGACGTCCAGCGCTGGGTCGAGGAGCAGCAGCAGAACGCTTGATCTCCGTTTCCGGTGGTCCGGTGCCGAGCACCGGACCACCGGATCACGGATTCCGGCACGCAGAGGGCCGGCTCGAAGAAGCCGTCCCGAAACCCGGATCACCGGTTCCGGCCGGCTCCGAACAACCGGGCCGAGGCGGCGCCGATGGCGACCGCGACCCCGGCGACGATGGCGCCCACCAGGCACACCTGCAGCGGGTCGGGCCCGATCCGCGACAGCCGGCCGTCGCCCAGCGCGCCACCGGAGAGCCAGCAGAGCACCGCCAGCACCACCCCCGCGGACGGTCCGGCGATCAGACTGGATCCGACCAGCAGCAGCCACGCCGGTTCCTCGGCGACCGCGCCGCTGCGGCGACCGGGCCGCCGGGTTCCGCTGCGCCCGTGCCGCAACCGCTGGGTGAGCAGCCAGCCCGCGGCGGCGCCGGCGAGCACCGGCAGCGCCAGCAGCGCGGTCCCGGCCGCGCCCATCGGCCCGTCCGGCAGGCCGGCGAGCAGCGGCAACGTCGGCAGCGGGCCGACGGTGACCTCGGTCAGGCTGATCGCCGAGTCGGTGCCGAGCGCGAACCCCGGCCCGAGCAGGTAGGCCGCGGCCCAGATCGTGGCGTTCACCGCGTAGCCCATGCTGATCAGCGTGATCCCGGCCTGCCCGGCCACCCCGGTGCGATAGGCGGCGATCATCTCGGCCGCCTGCCCGCCGCCGAGCGCCAGCGAGAGCCCGCCGGCGACCGCGCCCGCGGCCAGAATCAGGAAGGCCGCCACCAGCCCGGCCCGCAGCCCGTGCCGCAGCACGGGCGGGACACGCCGGGCGAGCACGGAGAGAGCGTCGGTGCCGCGCAGCGAGCCGATCAGCGCCCCGGCGATGCCGAGGGCGAGAAAGTGCCACGCGGCCCGGTCGGTGGAGACCTCGGTTCCGCGACCGTCGACCAGGTGCGCACTCAGGGCGCCGAGCATCGCGTACGTCAACCCGACCGTGACCGCCACCAGCAGTGCCCTGCCGGTGGAACCCGTTCGCCGGGCGCCCACCGCACGGGTGACGTGCAGTCCCGCCCGGTTGAGCCGCCACACCACGAGCAGGGTGAGCAGCAGCGGCGCGATGGCGAGCGGACCGATCGAGGTGCCGATCGGCACACCGTGCCCCAGCATCCAGGCCGCCAGCCCGGCGTGTGCGGCCCCGCCGATGCCACCGGATCCCTCCAGCGTGCGGGCCAGCCCGATCACCGCGGCGACCGGGAGGTAGGTCAGCAGCGCCGCCCACACGGTCGCGAAGGCCGCCGCCACGAGCAGCGGCGCGCCGCGACCGGTCTGCTCGGCCGGCCGGCGCGGTGCGGGCAGCCGCACCGTGTCGCGGCGCCCGAGCGCCTCGTCGTCGATGACGACGGTGTCGCGCCGGTCGTCCTGCGGATCCGCGCCGTCGTCGTCGCGCTCGATCTCCAGCGGCTCGGTGTCGCGCACCACAGACTGGAGCGCCTCGGCGACCGCGAACGGGTCCTCCGAGCCGTCTGGCCGGTCGGTTGTGCTGGGCATCGCCGCCTACTTTTTCACGCCGGGGCGCTCACGGCGATGCAGAAACAGCGGCGCGCCGCCGATCGGGCCCGGGAAGGCCCGTCCGACGGCGCGCAGAAAACGCTGTGGAGATTCAGCTCATGACCTCACGCATGAGCCGGGCGGTCTCACTCGGCGTCTTGCCGACCTTGACGCCGGCGGCCTCCAGGGCCTCCTTCTTGGCGTCGGCCGTGCCCGCCGAGCCGGAGATGATGGCGCCGGCGTGGCCCATCGTCTTCCCGGGCGGGGCGGTGAAGCCGGCGATGTAGCCGACGACCGGCTTGGTGACGTTGGCCTTGATGAACTCGGCCGCCCGCTCCTCGGCGTCGCCACCGATCTCACCGATCATGACGATCGCGTCGGTCTCCGGGTCCTCCTGGAACGCCTTGAGCGCGTCGATGTGGGTGGTCCCGATGACCGGGTCACCGCCGATGCCCACGCAGGTGGAGAAACCGAAGTCGCGCAGCTCGTACATCAGCTGGTAGGTCAGCGTGCCGCTCTTGCTGACCAGGCCGATGCGGCCCTGCGGGGTGATGTCGGCCGGGATGATGCCGGCGTTCGACGCGCCCGGCGAGGCGATGCCCGGGCAGTTCGGGCCGATGATCCGGGTCTTCTCACCCTTGGCCACGTTGTACGCCCAGAACGCGGCCGAGTCCTGCACCGGCACGCCCTCGGTGATCACCACGGCGAGCCCGATCTCGGCGTCGATCGCCTCGACCACGGCGGCCTTGGTGAACGCCGGCGGCACGAAGATGACCGACACGTCGGCGCCGGTCTCCTTCATCGCCTCGGCGACGGTGGCGAAGACGGGCAGCTCGGTGCCGTCGAAGTCCACCTTGGTGCCGGCCTTGCGCGGGTTCACGCCGCCGACCACCTGGGTGCCCGCGGCGAGCATCCGCTTGGTGTGCTTGGAGCCCTCCGAGCCGGTGATGCCCTGGACGATGACCTTGGAGTCCTTGGTGAGCCAGATAGCCATTAGTTCACTTCCCCGCAGCCGCGAGCTCGGCGGCGCGCTCGGCCGCTCCGTCCATCGTGTCCACCCGCTGGACCAGCGGGTTGTTCGCTCCGTCGAGGATGGCACGGCCGGCCTCGGCGTTGTTGCCGTCGAGACGTACGACGAGGGGCTTGGTCACCTGCTCGCCGCGCTCCGCCAGCAGCGCGAGGGCCTGGATGATGCCGTTGGCCACCGCGTCGCAGGCGGTGATGCCGCCGAAGACGTTGACGAACACGGACTTCACGGCCGGGTCGCCGAGGACGATCTCCAGGCCGTTCGCCATCACCTGGGCGCTGGCGCCACCGCCGATGTCGAGGAAGTTGGCCGGCTTCACGCCGCCGTGCTTCTCACCCGCGTACGCCACCACGTCCAGCGTCGACATGACCAAGCCGGCGCCGTTGCCGATGATGCCGACCTCGCCGTCGAGCTTGACGTAGTTGAGGTTCTTCGCCTTGGCGGCCTGCTCCAGCGGGTCGACCGCGGACTTGTCCTCGAGCCCCTCGTGGTCGGGGTGCCGGAAGCCGGCGTTCTCGTCCAGGGTGACCTTGGCGTCCAGCGCCAGCACCCGGCCGTCGCCGACCTTGGCGAGCGGGTTGACCTCGACCAGCGTGGCGTCCTCGGCGACGAACGCCTGCCACAGCTTCACCGCGATGTCGACGACCTGGTCGGCGACGTCGGCCGGGAACTTGGCGGCGGTGACGATCTCCCGCGCCTTGGCCTCGTCCACGCCCTTGCTCGCGTCGATCGCGATCTTGGCGACCCGGTCCGGGTCCTCCTCGGCGACCGTCTCGATCTCCATACCACCGGCGACGCTGGCGATGCAGAGGAACGTGCGGTTGGCCCGGTCCAGCAGGTAGGAGAAGTAGTACTCCTCCTTGATGTCGGCCGTCTCGGCCAGCATCACCTTGCCGACCGTGTGGCCCTTGATGTCCATGCCCAGAATGTCGGTGGCGCGAGCCTCCGCCTCGTCCGGACCGTCGGCCAGCTTGACGCCGCCCGCCTTACCGCGGCCACCGACCTTCACCTGCGCCTTGACGACGACCTTGCCGCCCAGCCGCTCGGCGATCGCCCGGGCCTCCTGCGGGGTCTCGGCGACGCCGCCGCCCAGCACGGGCAGGCCGTGCCGTTCGAACAGGTCGCGCCCCTGATACTCGAACAGGTCCACGTGTCTCCTTTCGCTCGCGACGCCAAGCGCCGGCAAGCCGCACCATTGCGTCCCGACCTGTGTGCGCGGCGCGTCGCAGCAGCAGCGCCGCCAGCGTGAGGATCGTCCGGCCCTCCGCACGTCGCGAATAGGCCGTCACCCGCAGACTAGCGACCGTTTCGACCTCGGTGACCGCGCGGGTGCACGGTGTGCAAGACCACACACCAAAGTGGTGAAAACGCAGGTCCGAGGCAGTTGTGACGACTGTGCACGGTGTGCGCACAGAGGCGACGCGCAACGACTGCCGTCCACATCCTTCTCCCCGTCACGACAGTGCCCGAACCCTCGGCGGGCCGGGCGGGTTTCGCAGATCGCGCCCGTCCGCCGGCCCGTCGCGCCGGCTCGGCGGAAAAGAGTCATGCCGCCGCGCGTAACCCGCCTGAGAGGGGGTCGTTGAGTGTGGTGTCGGAGCGCTACGGCGCACCGCAAGGAAGCGGCCGATGCCCTGTCGGTCGAGGGGTGGCGGCGGGGCATCGCGCATAGAGAGGCCGGACGTGTGAGGGGTGCGTCCGGCCTCTCCCCTTGCGGATCGACCAACCCGCGGCGATGTGTCCCGCGGCGTGAATCAGGCCACCGGCGCTCCGACATTGGCGCGTACCCATTCGACGATGGACGCGGTGGTCGCACCCGGAGTGAATATCTCGGCTACGCCCAGTGATTTCAATTCCGCGATGTCGTCGTCCGGAATGATGCCGCCGCCGAATACCACGATGTCGTCCGCGTCACGTTCCGCCAACAACTCGTGCACTCTCCGAAAGAGCGTCATGTGCGCCCCGGAGAGGACCGAGAGGCCGATCGCGCCGGCGTCCTCCTGGATGGCGGTCTCCACGATCTGCTCGGGCGTCTGGTGCAACCCGGTGTAGATGACTTCCATACCGGCGTCGCGCAACGCCCGCGCCACCACCTTGGCACCGCGGTCGTGCCCGTCCAGCCCGGGCTTGGCGACGACGACCCTGATCCGTGCTTGCATGCTGACCCCTTCGGGCTCTCCGACTGCGGTGCCGGGCACCTCTCACGCGGTCACCTGAACGAACGGTAACCCGCGAGGCCGGGCCGGGGTAGCACCAGGCGGGAGACGCCGGACCGGATGAACAGTTCTCTCGGTCACATTACTTTCCGTTTTATGGGTGATCACGCTGGGTCGCCATATCAGCCTTCGGAAAAGGTCACCAATTCGGACAATCGCTGATCAATGCTGACCAGGAACTGTCACGAAATTGGCGCTGCGACTTGTGACCCAGCGGCCGTTTCGTTACCGTGGCCCACGGCTGTCGCACAGGTTCCCCCACAGCGACGGCCCGGCCAACCACCGTTTACCGCTTGTTAGCGGGAGCTGGCGGTGCCGCCGCAATGCCATCGACGGAGGGTTGTTCGTGCGCCAGCGCTTGTCGTCTGAGCCCGATCGCTATCGCGGCCGCCGCCGCGTTCCCACCCCTCCGCGCAGCCGTTACGCAGTCGTCGTCACCTCGGCCTTCGTCGGTGCCGGTGTCGTCGCTCTCGGCGCAGCCTCCAACCTGCCGGACGCCAAGGCCGTCAGCCCGGACGTTCTGAAGAGCCTCGAGACCTCGCAGGTCGCCGCCGACGCTCTGGACCAGCGCGAGCAGGAGGGCACCCGCGCCTCCCGTGGCAACGACCGCGCCGCCGGCGCCGAGGTCGACGCCGAGACCGCCGCCAAGGACATCTACGTCCTGCCGCTCGACGACTACCAGTTCACCTCGCCCTACGGTGTGCGGTTCGGCAAACTGCACGCCGGCATCGACCTGGCCGCGCCGGAGGGCACGCCCTACAAGGCGGTCCACGGCGGCAAGGTCACCAGCGCCGGTTACAACGGCGGCTACGGCTACTCGATCACGGTCCAGCAGGACGACGGGGTCGAGATCATCTACGCCCACTCCCGGCGCCTGCTGGTCGAGAAGGGCGACGTCGTCAAGGCCGGTCAGGTGATCGGCGAGGTCGGCAACACCGGGTACTCCTACGGGACTCACCTGCACCTCGAGATCCACGAGAACGGCACACCGGTCGACCCGATCGTTTTCCTTCAGGCCCCCGGCCGCGGTGTCGACATCAAGCTGCAGATCGAGTCGGTGTATGCCGGGATGGCCGCCGCCGAGGCCGCCGCTTCTTGATCTTGCCCGATCAGCGCCGGGCGAAACCGTCCCGGTTGCATGTTGGTAGAACCGCACCGCGCTAGGTCAGTCACCCACGCCCACCCGCCGACAGGTACGTGACAGCAAAACGTCACGGAAGCCGGGGGTCGCGTCGCGTGGGGCAGCATTCATCGTCAGGCCGGGTCGGCCGGCACCGTCAGGAGCTGCTGCACCGTCACCGCGCCCCCGCCTTCCCCGCGCTCTTCGCGACCCGTAGCCGCTCGGCCCTCTCGGTCACCGCGCTGAGCGCCACCCTGGCCGCCGGCATCGGCGCCGCGAGCGTCTCCGCGACCGCCGCGCCGCTCGGCGGCGGCAGCGGCGAGAGCGGGCCCGGCGGGCACATCACCGCCGCGCACCCCACGGCCGCGCTGCCGATCGTCGCGCCGGTCGGCGACGAGGCCCCCGGCAAGCAGTTCCCCGAGGGTACGGGCGCCGAGCACGACACCGCCCCGTCAGCGGCCACCGTCCAGCGCAAGGAGCGCCCGCTCCCGGTCGCCGAGTGGGTGCACCCGCTCTCCGCCGCCGACGTCACGTCCTGTTTCGGGCCGCGCTGGGGCCGCCTGCACGCCGGCGTGGACCTCGCCGCACCGCACGGCGCGCCGATCGTCGCCGCCGGAGCGGGTGTGGTGGTCGCCGCCGGCCCCAACGGCGGTTACGGCAACGCGATCCTGATCGACCACGGCAACGGCTACCTCACCCATTACGGGCACCTCTCCGCGATCCACGTCGCGGCCGGCCGCACCGTCAAAGCCGGCGAGCTGATCGGCGACGAGGGCTCGACCGGGCACTCGACCGGGCCGCACCTGCACTTCGAGGTGCACCGGGGCCACTTCCAGAACCCGCTCGAGCCGACCGCGTGGATGCGCGAGCAGGGCGTCGAGATCCCCGGCTGCTCGGCCGCGCCGGAGCAGTAGTCAGATCTTCTCGATCGGCGCGTGCCGCAGCACCAGCCACATCACCTGGTCGCCGAAGTCGATCTGGGCCCGGGTGCCCGGACCGTGGCCCTCCACGGCGAGCACCCGGCCCAGTCCGTACCTCTGGTGGTTGACCCGGTCTCCGGGGTCGACCTTGGGTGCCTGCTTCAGCTCGCTCGCGGTAGCGAGCTTGCTGCCGTCGATGCCCAGGCGCTCGGCGATGCGCTGCGCTTTCGGCGTGCCGCCGGAGAAGCCCCCGCCGCGCTGGCGGTCGCCACCGCCGCGGCCGCCCACGCCACCGCCGGTCCCGGACCACGACGTGTACGACCCGCCGGTGCGCTCCCAGCGCACCAGCTCGGCCGGCAGCTCGTCGGTGAACCGTGACGGCGGGTTGTACTGCGGCTGGCCCCACGCCGAGCGGGTGACCGCGCGGGAGAGATAGAGCCGCTGCCGGGCGCGGGTGATCCCCACATAGGCCAGGCGGCGCTCCTCCTCCAGCTCGGTGTTGTCGCCGAGCGCCCGCATGTGCGGGAAGACCCCGTCCTCCAGGCCGGTCAGGAAGACCACCGGGAACTCCAGGCCTTTCGCGGTGTGCAGGGTCATCAGCGTGACCACACCCTGGTGGTCGGGGTCGTCGCTGGGGATCTGGTCGGCGTCCGCCACCAGGGCCACCTGCTCCAGGAAACCGGCCAGCGTGGCGGCCGTTTCCCCGCCAACCGCCCCGCCCGCCGCCCCTGACCGGACTGAGGACTCGTCTTGATCGGCCTGGGCCTCGACCCGCTCGGTGTACTCGCGGGCGACGCTCACCAGCTCCTGCAGGTTCTCCACCCGGCCCTGGTCCTGCGGGTCGAGGCTCTCCTCCAGCTCGCTGAGCAGGCCGGAGCGCTGCAGCACCGCCTCCAGCACCTCTTCCGGTGGCGCGGTACGCGCCATCTCCCGCAGGTCGTCGAGGAGCTGCACGAAGTCACCGATGCTGTTGACCGCCCGGGTGGAGATGCCCGGCGCGTCCTTGGCGTGCCGCAGGGCTTGGCCGAACGAGATCCGGTCGCGGCTCGACAGCGCCTCGACGCAGGCCTCGGCCCGGTCGCCGATGCCCCGTTTCGGCGTGTTGAGCACGCGGCGGATGCTCACCGTGTCGTCGTCGTTCACGATCGACCGCAGGTAGGCCAGGGCGTCACGGACCTCCTTGCGCTCGTAGAAGCGCACCCCGCCGACCACCTTGTAGGGCAGGCCGACGCGGATGAACACCTCCTCGAACACCCGGGACTGCGCGTTGGTGCGGTAGAACACCGCCACGTCGCCGGGCCGCACCTCGTGGTTGTCGCAGAGCCGGTCGATCTCGCGGGCCACCCAGTCGGCCTCGGCGTGCTCGGTGTCGGCCACGTAACCGACGATCTGCTCACCGGCGCCCTGGTCGCTCCAGAGCCGCTTGGGCTTGCGCGAGGTGTTGCGGTCGATCACCGCGTTCGCCGCGGTGAGGATGGTCTGGGTGGACCGGTAGTTCTGCTCCAGCAGGATGGTCCGCGCGTCCGGGTAGTCGCGCTCGAACTCCAGGATGTTGCGGATGGTCGCGCCCCGGAACGCGTAGATCGACTGGTCGGCGTCACCGACCACGCAGAGCTCGCCCGGGTCCTCGGTGCCGATCAGCTCCCGGATCAGCATGTACTGAGCGTGGTTGGTGTCCTGGTACTCGTCGACCAGGACGTGCCGGAAACGCTTGCGGTAGACCTCCGCCACCTGCGGGTGCGACTGGAAGAGGTGCACCGTGGCCATGATGATGTCGTCGAAGTCGAGCGCGTGCGCCTCGCGCAGCCGGCGCTGATACAACTCGTACGCCTCGGCGACGGCCCGCTCGTTCGGCCCCTTGGCGCTCTGCTTGAACTCCTCCGGCCCGACCAGCTCGTTCTTCAGGTTCGACACCTGGGCGGCGAGACCCCGTGCGGTGTACCGCTTCGGGTCGAGGTCGAGCTCGCGGGCGACCAGCTGCATCAGCCGGCGTGAGTCGTCCGCGTCGTAGATGGAGAAGGTGCTCTTCAGCCCGGCGTGCTCGTGCTCGGCCCGCAGGATCCGCACGCACGCGGAGTGGAAGGTCGACACCCACATCAGCCGGGCCCGCGGACCGACCAGGTGGGCGACCCGCTCCTTCATCTCGCCGGCGGCCTTGTTGGTGAAGGTGATCGCGATGATCTGGCCGGGATGCACGTCCCGCTCGGCCAGCAGATAGGCGATCCGATGCGTCAGCACCCGGGTCTTGCCGGAACCGGCGCCGGCCACGATCAGCAGCGGTGCCCCGGAGTGGGTCACCGCGTCCCGCTGAGGGCCGTTCAGCCCGACGAGCAGGGACTCGGGGTCCAACCGCCGGGGCGCCGGCCGGGGTGCCTCCGGAGCCCGCACCGCAGGCAGGGAGAACAGGGCTTCGGAAGGTTCTGAGGTAGGTCGCATCGCGGGAGCCAGTGTATGCCGACCCCCCGACAGAAATTCCGCAGCGATGTCACCTCGAAGTGGTAGCGCTCGATGAACTGATCCATGAGGCTGTGCAGGTCGGCTGAAAACACTCCGATCGGGGAATCGATGATGCCTCTCTACCAGCGCCGGGGACGGGCCGTGCTTACCGCCGCCCTCCTGGCCGCCGCCGGCGCCGTGGCGGCGATCCCGACCGCGCAGACCGCCGCGGCCGCGCCGCCGCCGGAGTTCGCCCCGGTGTCGGCCGCCTACGACGTGCCGAAGGGCTCGACCGTCAAGGGTCAGTTCCTCAGCTACAACGACTTCCACGGGGCGATCGACCCACCGACCGGCAGCGGCGCGGTGGTCAACGCGGGCGGGACGAGCACCCCGGCCGGCGGGGTGGAATACCTGGCGACGTACCTGAAGAAGCTGCGCGCCGAGGCGAAGGCCGAGGGCCGGCAGACGATCACCGCCGGGGCCGGCGACCTGATCGGCGGCACGCCGCTGGTCAGCGCGGCCTTCCATGACGAGCCGACGATCGAGTTGATGAACGAGATCGGGCTGCAGGTCAGCTCGGTCGGCAACCACGAGTTCGACGAGGGCGTGGCCGAGCTGATCCGCATCCAGCGCGGCGGCTGCCACCCGGTCGACGGCTGCCAGGACGGCGACGGCTACCAGGGCGCCCGGTTCACCTATCTCGCGGCGAACACCATCGACAAGAAGACCGGCCTGCCGATCCTGCCGCCGATCGACATCAAGTACGTCAGCGGCGTCCCGGTCGGCTTCATCGGCATGACGCTGGAGGGCACCCCCAGCATCGTCAACCCGGCCGGCATCGCGAACGTCCGCTTCACCGACGAGGTCGAGACCGCCAACAAGTGGAGCAACCTACTCAGCCTCTTCGGGGTCAAGGCGCAGGTGCTGCTGCTGCACGAGGGCGGCTCGCAGGGCTCGGCCACCCCGACGCCCGGCGTGTCGGACTGCACCAACTTCACCGGCCCGGTGGTGCCGATCGTGGCCGGCCTCAACCCGGCGATCAGCATCGTGATCTCCGGCCACACGCACCGCTTCTACTCGTGCAAGCTGCCGAACAGCAAGGGCGCCGACACGATCGTCACCAGCGCCGGCAGCAACGGCCAGCTGATCACCGACATCGACTACACGCTCGATCGGCGGACCGGTAAGTTCTCGGCGATCACCGCGAAGAACGTCATCGTGGAGAACGGCGTGCCGGACGGCAACGGCGGCTGGCTGCGCGACGCCGGAGGCGCCTATGTGCGCAACCCCGACACCGTCGACGCGGCGGCGAAGGCGGTGGCGGACAAGTACCGTGCCGCCGTCGCCCCGATCGCCAACGAGATCGTCGGCAGCATCAGCGCCGACATCCTGCGCGCGCCCAACGCGGCCGGGGAGAGCCCGCTCGGCGACGTGATCGCCGACGCGCAGCTCGCCTACACCCGCGGCGCCGGCGCACAGATCGCCCTGATGAACCCGGGCGGCATCCGCGCCGACCTGGACGCCGACCAGTCCTCCGGTGGGGAGGCCTTCGGCCAGGTCACGTACGGCGAGGCGTTCACCGTCCAGCCGTTCAACAACCTGGTGGTGACCCAGAGCTTCACCGGGGCGCAGCTGAAGAACGTGCTGGAGCAGCAGTTCGTCGGCTTCGCCGGGCAGACCACCCAGCGCATCCTGCAGGTGTCGGCGGGCCTGACCTACACCTGGTCCGCGTCGGCGGCGCCCGGCTCGAAGGTCAGCAACCTGGCGCTGAACGGCACCCCGATCGACCCGGCTGCCGGCTATCTGGTCACCACCAACGACTTCCTGGCCAACGGGGGCGACGGCTTCAGCAACCTGACCGTGGGCACCGGGCGGGTCACCGCTCCGGGCTTCGACGTGGACGCGCTGGTCGCGTACCTCGCCACCGGCCCGATCGCGCCCGGTCCGGCCAACCGCATCTCGACCGCACCGTAAGAGACCAGCAGAAACCTTGTCCCAACACTCGGGCGGTTTCCTTGCGGGACCGTCCGGGGCAGGGGCATACTCGGCAACGTGATCCCGCAGGCGCGATTTTTTTACTACGGCACCCGAGGCTCGGCTGCCGTAGGTCGCTCCTGAACGACAGACCTACATCAAGCCCCGGGCCTCCCCGCCCGGGGCTTGATGCTGCCCGGGCCGGGTCGTCGACCGGGGCGCCAGCACCCGAGGAGCAGGACATGACCGCCGACGTGATGGACCAGGCAACCGGCGCGGGCCAGGAGCCGGCCGCCGAGAGAATCCGCGAGATGCGCGAGCGGATCAACGAGATCGATCAGGCCATCATCGACCTCTGGCTGGAGCGTGCCAGCCTGTCCCAGGAGGTCGGCAAGACTCGCATGGCCAGCGGCGGCACGCGGCTGGTGCTGGCCCGGGAGCGGGAGATCGTCGAGCGCTTCCGGACCGCGCTGGGCCCGGACGGCACGCAGGTCGCCCTGCTGCTGCTGCGCTCCGGCCGCGGTCCGCTCTGACCGGCTGAGAAGTCCCCGGAAACGCCGCTGCCGGGCCCGAAACGGGCCCGGCCAGGCGGTTGCTCGTTTGATCAGCGGTGGCCGCGGAAGCCGTCGTGGCCGTGCCCGCGGAAACCGTCCCGGTCGTGGCCGCGGAAGCCGTCGCGGAAGTCGTGGCGGTCGTGCCCGCGGAAGTGGCGGAACCGGTCACGCTCGACCTTGAGGACGACCATCCCCCGGCGGAAGCCGAAGCGCACCGGGTCGCAGTCGTAGCTGTCCCACTTGCCGGCCCAGTCGCCGATCCGGCCGGCCTGGTGGCAGGCCCGGTAGGACCGGAAGAAGCCGGCGATCCGCTCGCGCCCGAAGTCCTGCTGCACCTGGCTCTTCCGCGGCTTCTCCGCCGCCGTCGCGCCGCTGTCCGTCGCGAGCGCCGGCGCCCCGATCGACGCTCCGGCCAGCAGGCCCAGGCCGGCCATGGTCAGTGTCCGCATCACCTTGTTCATCGTCTTTCCCCTTCGTCGGTGGTTGTTCCCTCCGTGGTTAAGACGATGACAGATCGGACAAATAACTCTAAGTTCTCGAAGACGTACTTTCGGTCAGATCCGGGTGATCTAGTGGCCGAATCAGGCGCCGAATGATCCAATTCCCGCCCCTCGGCGACACCGGCTCGATCCGCCTCCTCGTTGGGCAGGATGCGGCACCTCCTGCCCACACGAAAAGGCCGGGAGATCAACGATCTCCCGGCCTTCTTCGCGGTACGTCAGTGCCCGTGCACCACGTCGCGGATCTCGGCGAAGTGACACGCGCTCGGGTGCGGCGAACGCTCCCGGGTCTGCAGCATCGGGTCCTTCTCCGCGCACACGCTCTGCGCCTTCCAGCACCGGGTCCGGAACCGGCACCCCGACGGCGGGTTGGCCGGCGACGGCACATCGCCCTCCAGGACGATCTGGTCCCGGTGACCGCGCAGGCGCGGGTCCGGAACCGGCACGGCTGACAGGAGCGCCTGCGTGTACGGGTGCGTCGGCTGGTCGTAGATCTCCGTGTCGTAGCCCTGCTCGACGATCCGGCCGAGGTACATCACGGCGACCCGGTCGGAGATGTGCCTGACCACCGACAGGTCGTGCGCGATGAAGATGTACGACAGCCCGAACTCGTCCTGCAGCCGCTCCAGCAGGTTGATGACCTGCGCCTGGATCGACACGTCGAGCGCGGAGACCGGCTCGTCGCAGACGATGATCTCGGGCTTGAGCGCCAGCGCCCGGGCGATGCCGATGCGCTGACGCTGACCGCCGGAGAACTGGTGCGGGTAGCGGTTGATGTGGTCCGGGTTCAGACCGACCGTGTCGAGCAGGTCCTGCACGGCACGCTCACGGCCCTTGCGCGGGACGACCTCCGGGTGGATCTCGAACGGCTCGCCGATGATGTCGCCGACCGTCATCCGGGGGTTGAGCGAGGTGTACGGGTCCTGCAGCACCATCTGGATGTTGCGGCGGGCCCGGCGCAGTTCGTTGCCCTTGAGCCGGACCATGTCCTGGCCCCGGACCATGATCGAGCCCGAGGTGGGCTTCTCCAGACCGACCAGCAGCTTCGCCAGCGTCGACTTGCCGCAGCCGGACTCGCCGACGACGCCGAGCGTCTCACCGCGGCGCAGCTGGAGGTCGACCCCGTCGACCGCCTGGACCGCGCCGACCTTGGTCTTGAAGACGATGCCCTGGGTGATCGGGAAGTGCTTGACGAGACCCTTGGTCTCCAGGACGACGTCACTCACCGAGGACCTCCCGGAAGAAGTGGCAACGGGCGGTACGGTGCGGCGCCACGGCGTACGCCGGCGGCGCGGGATCCTGGCGGCACGGGTCCTTCGCGTAACGGCACCGGGGGTTGAAGGCGCAGCCCTTCGGGATGTCGGTCAGCGCCGGCGGCAGACCGCGGATGACGTTGAGCTGCTGACCCTTCATGTCCAGCCGCGGGATCGACTCGAGCAGCGCCCGCGTGTACGGGTGCGCCGGCCGCGAGTAGATGTCGTAGACGGCGGCCTCCTCGACGACCTTGCCCGCGTACATCACGGAGATCCGGTCGGCGACGTCCGCGACCACGCCCATGTCGTGCGTGATCAGGATGAGGCCCATGTTCCGCTGCTGCTGGAGCTCCGCGAGCAGGCCCATGATCTGCGCCTGCACGGTGACGTCGAGCGCCGTGGTGGGCTCGTCGGCGATCAGCACCTCCGGGTCCAGCGCGAGCGCCATGGCGATCATGACGCGCTGACGCATACCACCGGAGAACTGGTGCGGGTAGTCGCTGACCCGGGCCTTGGCGGCCGGGATCTTGACCTGGTCGAGCAGCTCGATCGCCCGCTTCTTCGCGTCGCCGCGGGACATGCCGCGGTGGATCCGGAACACCTCGGCCAGCTGGAAGCCGACCGTGTAGACCGGGTTCAGCGCGGAGAGCGCGTCCTGGAAGATCATCGCGATCCGGTTGGCCCGCACCCTACGGCGCTGTTCCTCCGGAAGCTTCAGCAGGTCGACGCCGCGGTAGCGGACCTCGCCCTTGGTGATGAATCCGGGCGGGCTGTCCAGGATGCCCATGATCGCCTGAGCGGTCACCGACTTGCCGCAGCCCGACTCGCCCAGGATGGCGAGGGTCTCGCCGGGGGATAGCCAGAAGTTCGCACCGTTGACGGCCTTGGCCACGCCGTACTGGGTGCGGAACTCGACGTGCAGGTCGTTGACCTCGAGCAGAGGTGCGCGCGGGTCGACGCCGGGTATGACGTCCATTTGCGCCTTGATATCAGTCACAGTGTCTCCTCGGGCATGCCCTCCTGGCCCTCGCCCGCGAGGTCGAAGGGGCAGCTGCGGCTTGGTGCCGCTCGGTGCAGTCGGTCATGCCGCTGTCACCGCAACTTCGGGTCGAAGGCGTCGCGGATGGCGTCGCCCAGCATGATGAAGGCCAGCACCGTGAGGCCGAGGAAGGTCGCCGGCCAGACCAGCGGGGCGGCCGCCACACGGGCGGTGCCGGTGGCCTCGGAGATCGCGATGCCCCAGCTGATGGCGTCGCCCTTGAGCCCGACACCGAGGAACGACAGGGTCGCCTCGACGCCGATGTTGACGCCCAGCAGGATGGTCAGCACGACGATGAAGGCCGCGATCGAGTTGGGCAGGATGTGCCGCAGCATCAACCGGCCGGGTCCGGCGCCGAGCATGCGTCCCGCGGCGACGTAGTCCTGGTTCTTCGCCGAGATCACCGCGGAGCGCATGACGCGAGCTCCGGTGGTCCAGGTCAGCAGGCCGAGCGTCAGGATCACGGCGATGAGGCCGTCGTCGTTCGGGTCCGAGGAGAGCCGCGAGGAGAGCACGATGCCGGCGAGCAGGAACGGGATGGCCAGCATGATGTCGATGAAGCGGGACAGCACCGCGTCGACCGCGCCGCCGAAGAAGCCCGAGGACAGGCCGACGACGATGCCGATCACGCCGGCGATCGCGGTCGACACGATGCCGACGATGATCGAGTTCCGCGCGCCGTAGACGGTCCGGGCGTAGACGTCACAGCCCTGGAAGTCGTAGCCGAAGATCGCGCCGCCGGTCGGCCCGCCGAACTTCCGGCTGAGGGCGCAGTCACGCGGATCCGCCGAGGTGAACAGCGACGGCCAGGCGGCCATCAGGAGAACCACCACCACCAGGACGATCGCGACCCAGAAGATCTTGCTCTTGCGCAGATCGTTCCAGGCGTCACCGGCCAGGCTGCGGGGCTTGTCCTGCTTGCCGCGGCGGGGCCGCGGCTGCGTCGACATCTGATCGGGCGCCTCGGCGGCGGTCACCGAGTTCAAGTCACTCATAGCGGATCCTGGGGTCGAGAGCGGCGTACAGAAGGTCGACGAGCAGGTTCGCGACCAAGAAGACGATCACGAGGGCGCTCACGAAGCCGACCACCAGCGGACCGTCCTCGGTCCGGATGCCACGCGCGAGGTTGAAGCCCACGCCGGGAATGTTGAAGACGCCTTCGGTCACGATGGCGCCGGCCATCAGGTTGCCGAGGTCGACACCGATCAGCGTGATCACCGGGATCAGCGAGTTACGCAGCACGTGCACCGAGATGACCCGCTTGAAGGCCAAACCCTTGGCCTTGGCGGTCCGCACGTAGTCGGCACGCAGGTTCTCCGCGACCGAGGTCCGGGTGACCCGCAACTGCGTCGCGAAGACCGAGCTCGCCAGCACGAGTGCCGGCAGCAGCAACGCCCAGAGGCTCGGGTCGGCGCCCGAGGTCGGGGGGAACCAGCCGAGCTGGATGCCGAAGAGCAGCTGCGCCAGCGGCGCGATCACGACGATCGGCATGGACAGCAGGATCAGAGTGAAGATCAGCGTGACGTTGTCGAAGGCACCGCCGCGCCGGATGGCGGAAATGACACCGGCCAGGATCGCGATGACAGCCGCGATCACGGCCGCGAGGATCGCCAGCCGGAAGGTGACCGGCCAGGCCGCTTCCAGCATGTCGCCGATCTGCCGGCCGGTGAGCGACTGACCGAAATCGCCAGTCAGCAGGCCTTTCATGTAATGCCAGTACTGGGCGATAAAGGGCTCGTCCAGGTGGTAACGCTCGGTCAGCGCCTGCCGCTGACTCTCAGTGATGGGCCGTTCGCCCGCCAACGCCTGGAGGGGGTCGTCCTGGTTGGCGAACATCAGCGCGAAGACTACGAAGGTGGCACCGAAGAAGGTGAGCACCATCTGCAGTAAGCGCCGCACGATGTAGCGGAACATTCGGGTTTAGCCTCTTCCGCGGAAGAGCGCCGGCCTCGTGAGCACGGCGACGAGGAGAGTGGGATGAAACAGAGCGGTGGCGCCACGGTCGCACAATCTCCGTGACGCCACCACCGTCCGACCGGTTAGATCAACCGACTACTTCGATCTTGTAGAGGTTGACCTTCTGGAACAGGTCCACCTCGACGTTGTTGACCTTCTCCGAGTAGCCGAAGACGTTCTGGCCGTTACGCAGCGGGATGACCGGCATGTCCTTGACAAGGATGTCCTCGGCCTCCTGCCACTTCTTGATGGCCTCCTCCGGCGTCGCGGCCGCGGAACCGGCGGCAACCAGGTTGTCGAAGGCGGGGTTGCTGTACCCGTAGTAGTTGGAGCCACCGGTCGTGCTGAACAGCGGACCGAGGTAGTTCTCCATCAGCGGGTAGTCCATCAGCCAGCCGAGGCGGATGAGGCCGACCGGCTCCTTCTTCTCGACCTTGGTCAGCAGGTCGGCGAACTTCGGCTCGCCCTGGCCGGTGCAGTTGACGCCCAGCGAAGCCTTGATCTGGTTGCACGTGGCGTCGACCCAGGCCTTGTGGCCACCGTCGACGTTGTACGTGATCTTGATCTCGGACGGGCCCTTGGCCGCGTCGTACATCTTCTTGGCTTCGGTCGGGTTGTACTCACACGCAGCGCCACAGGTGTTCGGGCGGTAGCCCGCGACAACCGGGGACACGAACGAGGTCGCCGGGGTCTGCGAACCCAGGAAGACCTGGTCGGTGATCTCCTGGCGGTTGATCGCCATCGAGATCGCCTTACGGACGTTCACGTCCGCGAACTCCTTCTGGAACGTCGGGAAACCGACGAACTGGAACGAGGAGTTCGGGCTCTTCTTGAAGCGGTCACCCAGGTCGGCGGAGGCCTTCGCCAGGCTCTCGATCGGGATCTGGGTCATCACGTCGACGTTGCCCGCCACGAGGTCCGCGTACTCGGCGGTGTCCTCCTGGTAGATCTTCCAGGTGATGCCGTCGATCTTCGGGACCTGGCCCTTGAAGTCGGCGACCTTCTCCACGACGATCTGCGAGTCGTGCTCCCACTTGCCCTTCATCTTGAAGGGGCCGTTGCCGATCGGAGCGTCCTCGAAGCCCTCGGCGACGACGCCGTCAGCCGAGAAAGCGGCCTTGGGCAGCGGGTAGAACACGGTGTAGCCGAGGACCGACTTGAAGCCGGCGAACGGCTGCGAGAGCTTGATCGTGAAGGTCGTCTCGTCGACGACGGTCAACCCGCTCAGCTTCTTGGCCTTGGGCTCGGGCGCCTTCTGCGGGCCCTCCTCGCCGTCCGGGTCCTTCGACTGAAGGTCGGCGTAGCCGTCGATCTTCTCGAAGAAGTAGGAACCGCCATGGCCGTTCGGGCCGTAGGCACCGAGGTTCCAGGCGTCGACGTAGTTCTGCGCGGTGACCGGCTCACCGTTGTGGAAGGTGAAGCCCGGCTTCAGCTTCACGGTCCAGGTGGTGTTGGTCTTGTCCGGCGTGATCGACTCCGCGGCGACCTCAACCGGCTGGTTCTGCGCGTCGAAGTCGACCAGCGGGTAGTAGAGCGACGCGAGAACCTCGGCACCGTTCGACTCCGTCGTGTTCGACGGAATCAGGTGCTGGGGCTCGCCGATACCGATCGAGACAATATTCGACGCGGCGGACGAGTCATCGGACCCGCCGCCGCCGCAACCGGCGGCCAACAAGGCGATGGCGGTCGCACCGACCGCCATCTTCCATGGGCTTTTCCCAGGCATGGGAGTGCCTCCTTCAGGGGCGCTCACGAGGGGTTGTGTGAGTAGCTGCCACTGTGACACAGGGGCACGGAAACCAATGAGCGCCGTTATCAAGCCGATATTAGCCGTTTACGTCCCGGCGCCGACGCAAAGATCGTTCTTTCGGCAGATCTGACCGTCCTGACCTGCACGTACGTCGGCTCGTGTCCGTTCGGCCACGAAACGCAGCCGTACAGACTGATGCGAAACTCGCTTGACGGACCCTAGACCAGGCGTCGGTCAGCCGCCCATCGTGACAGCTCGTAGCGGTTGCTCATCTGTAGTTTGCGCAGCACGTTCGAGACATGCGTCTCGACGGTCTTGATGGAGATGAACAGCTCTTTCGCGATCTCCTTGTACGCGTACCCCCGGGCCAGCAGCCGCAGCACCTCGCGCTCGCGGTTGGTGAGCTGGTCCAGCTCGGGGTCGGCGACCGGCACGTCCGGGCGGGAGGCGAACGCGTCCAGCACGAAGCCGGCCAGGCGCGGGCTGAACACCGCGTCGCCGTCGGCCACCCGCCGCACCGCAGCGGCCAGCTCGTCCGGCGAGATCGTCTTGGTGACGTAACCCCGGGCACCGGCCCGGATCAGGCCGATCACGTCCTCCGCCGCGTCCGACACGGAGAGCGCGAGGAAGCGGACCTGCGGATGGGAGCGCCGCACCGACTCCAGCACGGCACGGCCGCCACCGTCCGGCATGTGCACGTCGAGCAGGACCACGTCCGGCTGGACGGCCGCGATGCGATTGATCGCCTCGGCGACCGTGCTGGCCTCCCCCACCACCTCGACGTGCTGGCCCAGCTCGGCCCGCACCCCGGCGCGGAACATCGCGTGGTCGTCGACGAGGAAGACGGTCAGCCGGTGGTTCTCCGGCTGCGCCACGGGCTCGGTCATCGTGCCTGCTCCTTACCGGCGGTCACGCTCTCCCGGGAGACGGGAAGCATGAGACGCACCTCTGTACCGTCACCGGGCGCGCTGCGGATCTCGGCGCGCCCGCCATGTCGCTGCATGCGCCCGATGATCGATCCTCGTACGCCGTGGCGGGTCTCCGCCACGCCGCCGAGCTCGAAGCCCGCACCGCGGTCGCGGACGAAGACGCTGAGCTCATCCTCCTCCACCTCGGCGTAGAGCGAAACCGTCTGTACGCCGGCATGCCGCGCGGCGTTGACGAGCGCCTCCCGGGCGGCCGCGACGAGTGCCATCACCCGCTCGTCGGACTGGGTGTCGCCGACCACCACGGTCTCCACGGTGATCGCGAAGGTGTCCTCGACCTCGGCGGCGGCCTGCTCCAGGGCGGCGGCGAAGCGCTCGTTCGGCGAGCCGGTCGGCCGGTAGAGCCAGTTGCGCAGGCTGCGCTCCTGCCCGCGGGCGAGCCGCTGCACCTCTTTGATGTCGGCGGAGTTGCGCTGGATCAGCGCCAGGGTGTGCAGCACCTGATCGTGGATCATGGCGGCCAGCTCGGCCCGCTCCTGCTCCCGGATCCGGCCCTCGCGCTCGGCCCGCAGCTGCCCGAAGGTCCGCCAGACCAGCGGCGCCACCACGACACCGACGCCGAGCAGGCCGACGAACGCGAAGATCACGCCGTTGAAGACCGCGGAGAGCGACTCGGTCGGTGCGTACACCGCTATGACGCCGATGATGCCGACCGCCACCAGGATCCCGCCGCCGATGAAGCGGAAGACGAACGACCGCCGATCGTTCTCGGACACGAACGCGGCGAACCACGGCGCCGAGGCGATGTTGTTGTCGGCGCCCTGGTCACGCCGGCTGGGATCGGACTGATGCCAGATCACGCCGGCGCCGACCGCGATCACCGCGATCATCCAGCCGGCCGTGGTGGCCACCTGGTCGTCGAAGACCAGCGCCTGGAGCAGGACCACGCCGAGGCCGATCGCGGCGAACGGCATGAGCGCCCCGAAGTCGCGGCGGACCGGTTCCTCGTCGCCGCGGGCCTCCTGCGGCACGACCGCCCAGTAGGCCGCGTAGAGAAGCAGGCCGAGGGCGTTGAAACCGAGCAGGACGACCAGCGCGATGCGCACCGCCAGCACCGGCAGGCCGAGGTGGCGGGCCAGGCCGACGGCGACGCCCGCGACGATCCGGTGGTCGCGCGGCCGGTAGAGCCGGCGTGGTTGCGGCGGGGCAGCGGTAGTCACGCTTCGATCGTCACACGGGGGACAAGCCCGGGCCACGGGGAAGTACCCCGGAAACCGGGGGCCCGGATCTCAGGGTGGCCTCAGGGTCGGTTCCGGAAGCGGCTGGGGTGGTGGGACCAGCACGATCGAACCATGAACGACGAAGCTGCCGAACCCCGCGGACCTTCCACGCCGGGTGCCGGTCCCCAGGGCGAGCCGGCATCGTCCGAGAATCCGCCCGCCGGTGAGACCGCCGCGCCACCGCCGCCCGGCCCGGGCGCCGGCTTCCCGCCGAACGCCAACGTGCCCCCGTGGCTCTCCTCGGCCGGCGCCGCCTTCGCCCGCCAGCAGCTCGTCCGGCCGCGCAACGGCCGGTACGTCGCGGGTGTCTGCGGCGCGCTGGCCCGGGCCACCAACACCGATCCGGTGCTCTGGCGGGTGCTGCTCGCCGTGCTCGGCATCCTCGGCGGCACCGGGGTGCTGCTCTACCTGATCGGCTGGCTGATCATCCCGTCCGAGGGCGACACCGCCTCGCCGATCGAGTCGCTGCTCGGCAAGGGGCAGTCCGGGATGGCCCCGCTCTCCGTGGTGCTGCTCGGCGGCGCCGCGCTGCTGACCTTCGCCTTCATCGTCAACTCGGGAGCGCGGGCGAGCATGCTCGCGGCCGCCGTGATCATCGGGGCGTTCCTGCTCATCAAGCGGGGTGGGGTGCCGGCCCGGGACGCCACATTTCCCGCTCCTGCACCGCCGCCGACGGCGCCGCCGCCCCCGCCTGCCCCGCCGGCCGCTGAGGAACCGACGATGGCGTTCACCGCGCCGGCCGCACCCGCACCGCCCGCAGAACCGGTGACCGCGCCGCCGGCTCCGCCCCGCTTCGAGCCGCCGGCCGGGGGCTATCGGCCGCCGTTCGCGCCGCACGGTCCGTACGCCGGCTCCGCGAACCTGCCGCCGCAACCTCCGGCGCCGGCCAAGCCGGTCAAGGCGGCGAAGCCGCCGAAGGAGCGGTCGATCCTCGGCCGGCTGACCTTCTTCGCCGTCGTGGTTGCGATGGGCGTGCTGGCCGTGCTCGACATGGCCGGCGTGGACGTCGCGGTCTCCGCCTACTTCGCCCTGGCGCTGGCGACCACCGCGCTCGGCCTGATCGTCGGCACCTGGTTCGGCCGGGCCCGCGGGCTGATCGCGCTGGCCCTGATCATCACCTTCGGGCTGGTGGTCTCGACCGGGGTGGAACGCTTCGGCCAGGACTTCACGCCCAGCGTCTACCGCCCGGCGAACCTCGCCGAGGTGGCCGACCGCTACGACTTCACCTTCGGCAATGTCACCCTGGACCTGCGCCAGGTGGACTTCTCCGGCGCCGAGCAGGCCACCACGGTCACCATGAAGCTCGGCCAGCTGCGGGTGCTGCTGCCGCCGGAGGTGGACACCACCGCGGACGTGCAGCTCGACGGCGGGCGCACCTTGCTCTTCGGCAACGAGTTCAACGACGCCGGCAGCCAGTCGGTCAGCGACCTGGGTACAGACGGCGCCGGCGGCGGCACGCTGCTGCTGGACCTCCAGATGGAGGCCGGGAACCTGGAGGTGGCCCGATGAAGCCGCACCGCATGGACGCCGTCTCGTTCAGCTTCGGCCTGCTCTTCCTGGCGGTCGCCTTCTGGTGGGCGATCTCCCAGGTGGTCACGCTGCACCTGCCCGCGGTCGGCTGGATCGTCGCCGGTGGCCTGATCTTCTTCGGGGTGGTCGGCCTGCTCGGGGCGCTGCGTTCGGGCCGCCGCGATCTGCCCGCCCCGGTGGTCGCCGAGGCCGCCGTCGAGACGCCGGGCAACCTCCCGCCGGAGATGCACGCCTCGATCGTGCAGGAGCTGCTCGACGACCCGGGGGCCCGGTTCGCCCGGGAGCACCCGGAGGACACCAAGGAGCATCCCCGGCAGGACTGATCGTCCTGCTCTGCCCCGCCCACCGGGAGGTAACCGGTGGGCGGGGCAATATGCTCGCTGAATGACCCCGTATCCCGCCGTGTCCACCACGCCCGTACCCGGCGTGGGTGCCCGGGCCGCCCGTGCCCTGACCGCTGAGTTCGCCCGCCAGAACGCGGCCACCTCCGCGCTGCTGGTCGGCGCCGATCACGCCTCGGCCGTGGTGGCCGCCGCCGTCGAGGCCCTGCTGCCGGGTGACAGCCTCACGCTGGTCCCCGGCGAGCACAGCAGCACCGACCTGCTGCGCGGCCACATCACCGGTCTGGGCAGCTGGATCGCCGACCGGGTGAAGGTCGTCGAGTCGCTCGACGAGGCCCAGCCCGCCGACGTGGTGATCGTCGCGGAGCCGCTCACCGGCACCGCCGACGAGACCCGGGCCATGCTCGACCGCCTCGGTAAGTACCTGGCCGACGGCGCGGTCCTCTCGGTCGCCACGCCGGCCGCACCCGGCCGCACCGCCGGCGCCGCCGCGGAACTGTTCCGCCAGGGCGCCCTCTTCGGCGTCGGCTCCGACCTGATCGTGCGCAACCAGCCGCCGCTGCGGGTGCACAAGCTGCGCTTCAGCCCGGCCGAGGTGGCGACCGCCGCGACCCTCGCCCCGGCGTACCGGTCGTCCAGCGTCCCGCTGACCCGCACCATGCACATCGACTCCAACGGCGTCGCGGCCGCCGGCATCGCGCTCGGCCTGGCCGCGATCGCCCGCCGGGCGCGGCCGAAGTCGAAGCTGTGGCTGCTGCCCGCGGTGGCCGCCGCCCCGGTCGCCGCGTTCTTCCGGGACCCGGAGCGGGACGTGCCGGCCGACCCGTCGGCCGTGGTCGCCTCCGCGGACGGCAAGGTGCTGTCGGTCGAGCGGATGCACGACGAGCGCTTCGGTCCCGGTGAGTTCCTGCGGATCGCGGTCTTCCTCTCCGTCTTCGACGTGCACGTCAACCGCTCGCCGGTGGCCGGGCGGGTGGCCGACTACTTCGTCGAGGAGGGCGGCTACGCGAACGCGATGACCGCCGCCGCCGAGCACAACGTCGCGGCCTACACCGTGCTCGACACCGAGCAGGGCACCGTCGTGGTGGCCCAGCGCACCGGTCTGATCGCGCGCCGCATCGTGCAGCGCGCCCCGGTCGGGACGCTGCTCGCCAAGGGCGAGCGCTACGGCCTGATCCGCTTCGGCTCACGCACCGACGTCTACCTGCCCGCCGACAGGGCCGAGGCCACGGTCAGCGTCAGCGAGCGCGTGGTCGGCGGATCCACCGTCATCGCCCGCTGGAAGAGCTGAAAACCCTTCGGCGTACGCGTTCGGCAGGGCTCTGTGCTACCCGCGCGACCTGACTGCCCGCTTGCGGCCGATCCGCGACCGCCGGGCTGATGCGGTGGCCGAACCCGCCTGTGAAGAAGGGCCGCCTCCTAGGGGAGGCGGCCCTTCTCGAGTGTTTCGACCCGGAGCACAACGCAATGCGCCCCTCGATGACGGGAGGGCCGAGAACGGCTAGGCGAAGCCGTGGTCGTTTTCGGTCCTCTCGTCATCGACGTCCAGGGGCGCATTGCCCGCCGAGCGGAGCGAGGCCATCAGGCTCAGCGCTTGGCCCTCATCCAGAGGACCGGGCCGCTGACCAGGTAGGTCGCGACGATCAGCACGAAGGTCATCTGCGGCTGGAGCAGGGCGCCCACGATGGGGAGCAGCCACAGCCACGGCGGCAGCTTGACGATCCGGGCAAGCTTCGCATAGGGGAAGCTGGACACCATCGCGAACGCCAGCAGGGTCACGCCGGCGAGCAGCGCCATCCCGGGCAGCGGCAGGCCGATCAGCACGGCCAGCGCCAGCACCGCGGCGGCCATCGTGGTGGGCACGCCGCAGAAGAAGCGGCCGTCCTTGGGCGAGACGTTGAAGCGGGCCAGCCGGATCGCGGCGCAGCCGGCGACCAGGGCACATGCCACCGCTGCGGCGGCCGCGGGAACCGAGTCGGCCAGCGAGGCGTAAACCACCACCGGGGCGGCGAGGCCGAACGAGCACATGTCGGCCAGCGAGTCCATCTGGGCGCCGAACGGGCTGGAAACGCCCAGCTTGCGGGCGAGCGCACCGTCCAGGCCGTCGAACACCACGCAGGCCACCAGGCAGGCGGCGGCGATCCGCGGCTCACCGTCCATGGCCAGGAAGATCGCCAGCAGGCCGAGCCCCAGGCTGGCCAGCGTGCAGGCGTTGACCAGGGCAAAGCTCGCACGCCGGGTCATGGTGTGCTCACCGGGTAGCAGAGGGATGGGAGCCGGCACCGTCTCGGCGACGGCGGCGGGCACGTCCACAGGAACTCCAGGCGCGGGGATCAACACAGTCCGCACCGGTTCCGGCCCGGTGTAGAGAACCTCGGCCCGGGTGGCGGTGGCGGCCCGCCCGGTCTCGGCGGAGCGGCGGCCCACCCGAACCATCAGGGCTTGCCGGGCGATGGTGCCGCCGCGGCGCAGCCGGCCAGCCCAACGACGTCCGGCGGGACGGGGACTATCCGTCGATCGACGCCGGCGCCAAGGGGTACTCGGCACGTGCTTCCTCCATGGAGTTCGGGTGTTCCGCCGGGCACTTGCGGGAGACCGGCGAAATTGCGGGTTACACCATCGCACAGCGGGACGGCCTTGGCGAGAGGGCGAACAGTCCTGAAGTGCAACGACGAGAGCCGACGGTTTCATCCCTCCCGCGGACCGTCGGACACTCCCTCAACCTTCCGTGTCACGATTTTAGCCCGTCCGGACCAACGCTTCCCGGCTCAGCTCGGTGAGCGACAGGTTGTCGAGCTCGTCGCGGGTGAACCAGGCGGCTTCCGCGGTCGATCCGCCGGCCGCCTCGGTGACCGCCGCGGGGGTCGGTTCGTCGACCTGAATCCGGTAGATCACCCGGATCACGTGCCAGTCGAGCGGCACCCCCTCCGGGCCCATCGCGGCCGGGTCGTAACGGTGCCCGACGCCGAGCAGGCCGACGATCCGGCCCCGCTGCGAGGTCTCTTCCACCAGCTCACGGGCCAGGGCACGCTCCGGGGTCTCGCCGAAGTCGGTGCCGCCGCCGGGCAGGTGCCACAGGCCGCCGCCCGGGTAACCCTCGGCGATGCGGGTCAGCAGGACCCGCCCGTCCGGGTCGGTGGCCAGGCCGTACGCCCCGAAGCGCTGAACCCGGCCCGGCGTGCGCTCGATCTCGCCGGCCGCGAAGCCGGCCGGAAGCTCGGCGATCTCGTCGAACCGGACACCGAGGACGCGCGCCGCGAAGGGCAGCAGCGGACGGGCGGCCACCTCGGCCGGGGTGGCCCACTCGACCAGGTCACTGGTGCCGGACGCCTCGGGGCGCAGCTGCCCGCCGGCCACCTCGACGTCGTAGACGATCCGGTCGGTGTGCTCGATCGAGTCGTCGGGCAGGCGGGCCAGGTCGGCGAGCACCGTGCGGACGCCGGTGACGCGCACCTCCAGACCGCTCTCCTCAGCGAATTCCCGGACGATCGTGTCGTCCGGGTGCTCGCCGTGGTCGATGCCGCCGCCGGGCAGCGACCAGACACCGGGAAACGCGCAGGCGTCCGAACCACGGGTCAGCAGCACCCGGCCGTCGGCGGCCCGGCACACACCGTACGCCGCGGCCCTTCTTCTGATCTTCACCGCGCCTAGATTAGTCGCGCCGCCCGCAGCGCCTCGGCGGTGACTTCGGTGAGCTGGTCGGCGGCGAGGGCGGCGACCTCCTTGAGCGGCATCCACCGGGCCTCGTCGGTCGAACCGCCCACGTCGTGGATGGTGACCGGGGTGGGCTTGTCGACGATCACCCGGTAGAAGGCGCGGACGCCGTGCCAGTCGATCGGGTAACCCTCCGGGCCGAGCGAGGCGGCGTCGCGGTGGCTGGCCACGCCGAGCAGCTCGACCAGCCGGCCCTGCTGGCCGGTCTCCTCGACGAGTTCCCGGATCAGCGCGGTGCCGGGCTGCTCGCCGTAGTCGGTGCCACCGCCGGGCAGGTGCCAGCAGCCGGCGCCCGGGTATCCCGGCGAGATCTTGGTGAGCAGCAGGTTGTCGTGCGGGTCGGTGGCGATCGCGTACGCCGCGAAGCGCTGCGCCCGGTGCAGTCCGTCCGGCCCGCGGTAGGCGTAGAAGGAGGGGAAGTCCGGCACCTCCTCCGGCCGCAGGTCGGCGGAGGCGGCGGACAGCCCGAGGGCGGCCGCGGTGAACGGGCGCAGCCGCAGCCGCTCCGCCTCCTCCAGGGTGTGCCAGCGCGCCAGGTCGGTGGGGTGGCCGACCCGGTCGATCAGGTTGCCGCCGCGTATCGACACCGAGTAGATGAGCCGATCGGTGTGGATGGTGACGCCTCGGTGCGGCAGCGAGCGCATGTCCGCCAGGACGTCACGCAGCCCGGACACGGCGACGGAGAGTCCGGTCTCCGCCGCGGTCTCGCGGACGACCGTGTGGTTGGGATCTTCGCCGTGATCGACGGCGCCGCCGGGCAGCGACCAGACTCCGGGAGTGCCGGACTTGGACGAGGCACGGACCAGGAGGACGCGGCCCTCGTCGTCGCGGGCGACGGCGTAGGCGGCGATCCTGCGGAGCGGTTCAAGTGCGGGGGTCACGGGGGGCATTCTGACCGGATTATGTTACCTCTCAAGAACTTCTGTCGGATTCCTGACAGTGGGATAGCGGTGCGTAATCGCAGCTCAGGACGGTTTCACCCGCCCTGAGCCACTGATTAGTCACGCAGCGTCACTCCCACTCGATGGTGCCCGGGGGCTTACTGGTGACGTCCAGAACCACGCGATTGATCTCCCGGACCTCGTTGGTGATCCGGTTCGAGATCTTCGCGATCAGGTCGTACGGCAGCCGCGACCAGTCCGCGGTCATGGCGTCCTCACTGGACACCGGGCGCAGAACCACCGGGTGCCCGTAGGTCCGCCCGTCGCCCTGCACGCCCACGCTGCGTACGTCAGCGAGCAGGACCACCGGGAACTGCCAGACGTCACGGTCCAGCCCGGCGGCGGTGAGCTCCTCGCGGGCGATCAGATCGGCCTGGCGCAGGATGTCGAGCCGCTCCCGGTCCACCGCACCGATGATCCGGATGGCCAGGCCCGGACCCGGGAACGGGTGCCGCTGCACCATCGCCTCGGGCAGGCCGAGCTCGGCGCCGAGCGCCCGCACCTCGTCCTTGAACAGCGTGCGCAGCGGCTCGATCAGCGCGAACTGCAGGTCGTCGGGGAGACCGCCGACGTTGTGGTGCGACTTGATGTTGGCCGTGCCGGTGCCGCCGCCGGACTCCACCACGTCCGGGTAGAGAGTGCCCTGCACCAGGAACTCGATGTGCCGCTCGGCGTCCAGCTCGCGCGCGGCGGCCTCGAACGTGCGGATGAACTCGCGCCCGATGATCTTGCGCTTCTCCTCGGGGTCGGTGACCCCCGCCAGGTGCCCGAGGAACTGGTCGGAAGCGTCGACCACCTTGAGGCGGATGCCGGTGGCCGCGACATAGTCCTTCTCGACCTGCTCGGCCTCGCCGGCACGCAGCAGACCGTGGTCGACGAAGATGCAGGTGAGCTGGTCACCGATCGCCTTGTGCACGAGAGCCGCCGCGACGGCCGAGTCGACGCCACCGGAAAGACCGCAGATGACCTGCTTGTCGCCCACCTGCGAGCGGATGAGAGCGACCTGGTCCTCGATGATGTTGCCGGGGGTCCAGGTGGGCTCGATGCCGGCGATGTCGTACAGGAAGCGCTTGAGCATCTCCTGGCCCTGCTCGGTGTGCGCCACCTCGGGGTGGAACTGCACGCCGGCCCGCTTGGCGGTCAGGTCCTCGAAGGCGGCGACCGGTGCGCCGGGGGTCGAGGCGGTGACCGCGAAGCCTTCCGGGGCGACCGCGACGCTGTCGCCGTGGCTCATCCACACCGGCAGGTCAGCGGGGAGGTCGCGGAGCAGGGTGCCGCCCTGGGCGGCGAGCAGGGTCCGCCCGTACTCCCGGGAGCCGGTGTGTGCCACCGTGCCGCCGAGCGCCTGGGCCATCACCTGGAAGCCGTAACAGATGCCGAAGACCGGCACGTCGCTGCCGAAGAGACCCGCGTCGAGCGAGGGCGCACCCGGCTCGTAGACGCTGGAGGGGCCTCCGGACAGGATGATCGCGGCGGGGTTCTTCGCCAGCATCTCGGCGACCGGCATCGAGTGCGGGACGATTTCCGAGTAGACGCGGGCCTCACGGACCCGGCGGGCGATCAGCTGGGCGTACTGTGCGCCGAAGTCGACGACGAGGACGGGACGCGGGGTACTCACCCGGCGAGTTTACCGGCGAGGGGCGGCCCCTTCCGGAGCCGCCCCTCAGCGCTGTGGTGTATCAGGCGCGGTAGTACGTACGAGTCGTCACGTACCTGACGTTGCCCGCCTTGTCGTAGGCCCGGACCCGGACCTTCATCTTTTTCTTCTGCTTCGACACCTTGAACTTGAGGCTGTAGCCCGCCGTGGTGTCGGTGGCGACCACCTTGCCGTTCACCAGCAGCTGCACCTTGCTGATCCCGGACCGGTCGGAGGCCTTGACCTTGATCGTGACCGTGCCCTTGACCTTGGCCTTGTTCTTCGGGCCCTTGGTGATGCTCACCGACGGCAGCACGTTGTCGGCGATCACCACGCGGGACGGGCTCCAGGTGCGGTTGCCGGCCTTGTCGGTGACCCGCAGCTGCAGCTTGATCGCGCCGTTGCGCCCGGTGGTCTTCAGGGTGGGTGCCCACGGTGAGGCGTAGTCCACGCTGTGGTGCTTGCCGTCCACGTAGAGCTCGACGGCGCGGATGCCGGACTTGGCGTCGGTCATCCCGGTCGGGACGACCGCCACGGTGCCACGCACCGCCGCGTTCTGCCGGGGGGTCATCCCGGTCACCGTCGGCGGCACGGTGTCGGTGGACTTGAAGAGCGCCGCGTTGGCGTCCACCAGGCCGTACTTCACCCGGTTGGTGATCTTGCGGGTGCTGGCCAGGATCGAGTTCTGCAGGCTCCAGCCCTGGTAGTTCGGCTTGCGGGAGGCGATCAGGGCGGCGACCCCGGAGACCAGCGGCGCGGCGAACGAGGTGCCCTGCAGCGTGTGACCGCCGCAGGCGGCGGTGTTGCCGTCCCAGCAGTACTTGCCGTTGCTCCACATGCCGGCGGTGATGCCCGGCGCGGCGACGTCCACCCAGCCGGCGCCGTAACTGGACCAGCTGGTCAGGGCGGTGCCACCGGTGCGCGTGTTGGTGGCGGCCACCGACAGCACGTCCGAGTAGGCCGCCGGGTAGTTCACCGGGTTCCCGTCTTCGCCCTCGTTGCCGGCCGCGGCGACGACCAGGACACCCCGGCCGTTCGCGTACGCCACCGCGTTCTGGATGGCCGTCGAGCGGGACGGGCCACCGAGAGACATGTTGATGATCTTCGCGCCCTGCTGGACCGCGTAGATGATGCCCTGGGCGATGTCGTAGTTGTAGCCGATGCCGTTCTTGCCGCCGAGCACCTTCACCGGAAGGATCTGGCAGCCGCCGCAGACCCCGGCCATGCCGGCCCCGTTGTTGGGGGTGGCCGCGATCAGCGAGGCGACAACCGTGCCGTGCCGGAACGCGCCCGCGTCGTTGTCGTTGGCGTCGTTGTCGTAGTGGTAGAAGTCGTAGCCGGGCAGCACCTTGCCGGCCAGGTCACCGACCGGGGAGACGCCGGTGTCGAGCACCGCGACCTTCACCCCGGCGCCGGTCGTGGTGTCCCACGCCTTCGGCACGTTGAGCTGGCGCAGCTCGGGCTGGTACCCGCCGGAGAAAACCGGGTCGTTCGGCGCCACGTCGAATGCCTTGGACTGCCCGTCGACCTCGACGTAGGCGACGTTCGGGTCGCTGCGGAGCGCGGCGATGGCCGACGCCACCCGCGTGCCGGCGACCTCCATCGACTTCGCGCCGAGCGCGTTGCCCAGATCGCGGGACATCTGGCTCCGACGGGCCATCAGGTCCCGTACGCCGAACCGGTCGGCGCCGGAGAGACCGGCGTTGGCGTCGACGCCGGCTTTGAGCCCGACGATCAGCCGCACCGGAAGGGACGTCGTGTCCGCGGCGTCCGCGACGCCGAAGGCGCCGAGGCTCGCGGCCAGACCGGCGGTGACCAGCCCGACCGTGATACGCCGGTGAGATGATTTCATTCGCTACCAGCCCTCCCCCGTAGCGACGGTCGCGTACCGACGCGCCGCCGAGCCAGCGTAGCGGCGATCTTGAATTCCGCAACACCGGTTCCATTGAGCGAGATATGCATCGTTGTTGAGCACTCCACCGATGTCATCTACTGTTCCGCTATGCGGAACAGCAAGATCACCTGGGCGATGCTTGCCGGAGTCGTCCTGGCGCTGATCGCCGGCATCGGCGTCGCGGTAGCGATCAATCGAGAGCCCTCCGAGCCGGCCGCCGCACCCGCCGTTTCCGCACCGGCGTCGACGCTCCCGGTCACCCCCTCGGCGACGGTTTCCGCATCTCCGGCCCCGTCGCCCGGCGCCGACATCAAGGGTCCGCTCGACCTGGTGCTGGTCGGCGTCGACACCCGGGTCTCGATCCCCGGCTGGGAACCGCACGCCGACACGATCATGCTGTTGCACGTCGACGCCGGGCTGAAGTCCGGATACCTCTACTCCCTCCCCCGTGACCTGCGGGTCGACATCCCGGCCTACAAGAAAGCCGGCTTCGGCGGCGGCCGCTACAAGATCACCGAGGCGATGAGCCGGGGATCGCGGATCCCGGGCTCGAAGAAGAAGAGCGTCCAGCAGGGGTACGAGCTGCTCACCAGGACGCTGAGCGGGTACACCGGGATCAAGACCTTCCAGGGCGGGGCGATCCTCAACTTCCGCGGCATGGAGAAGCTCGTCGACGCGCTCGGCGGCATCGACATGGTCATCGACCAGCGGGTCGAGTCCCGGCACCGCAAACCGGACGGCTCACTGCGCCCGCTCGCCCGCGGCGGCGGCGACTTCACCGGCCCGCAGGCGGTCTACCAGCCCGGCAAGCGGCGGCTGGTCGGCTGGCAGGCGATCGACTACGCCCGCCAGCGCTACGGTCTGCCGAACGGCGACTACGACCGGCAGCGGCACCACCGGCAACTGGTCGAGGCGATCCTCGCCACCGCCATGAAGCAGGGCCTGCAGGATGCGGCCAAGCTGGGGA
The DNA here is from genome assembly GCF_040638955.1 of Actinoplanes sp. NPDC024001. Classification (NCBI taxonomy): domain Bacteria; kingdom Bacillati; phylum Actinomycetota; class Actinomycetes; order Micromonosporales; family Micromonosporaceae; genus Actinoplanes; species Actinoplanes sp. NPDC024001. Next base: position 7,454 of record NZ_JBEZZB010000066.1, on the reverse strand, counting down.
GGGTGATCGACGCGCTCGGCAAGTCACTGGTGTACGTGGGCGGCCGTAGCCCGTTCGAGTACGCGTACGCCCTGCGCAACCTGACCCCGGCGACCATCACCACGGTGAGCCTGCCCGGCGGCGGTGTCGGCAGGGGCGGTGGCTACCTGGGTGAGCAGCTGAAACCCGAGGGCACGGGCTTCCTCAAGGCCCTGGTGAGAAACCGGGCCGCCGCCTATCTGGCGGACCATCCCAAGCTGGTCGACAAGGGATAGAGCCGTACCCTCGATCACATGAAGCGACGCGGCTGGCTGGCCCTGGTGTTGGTGCTCACGGGCTGCTCGGCGGACCGGACCGAGCCCACCCCGCCGCCCAGCCCGTCGGCCGCACCCAGCTTCGCCCCGGGCAGCGAGGGCGCCGGCGACCCGTACTTCCCGAAGTACGGCAACGGGGGCTACGACGTCGCCGGCTACGACCTGGACCTGCGCTACGAGCCCGGCACCGGCCGGCTCAGCGGCACCGCGACCATCACCGCGACCGCCACCCAGGACCTGTCCCGGTTCAACCTCGACCTGGCGAAGCTGAAGGCCGAGCAGGTCACTGTGGACGGCGCGGCCGCCACCGGCACGGCCGAGGGCAACGAACTGGTCGTCACTCCGGCCACCGGGATCACCACCGGGCAGCGGTTCACCGTCGTGGTCCGCTACGCCGGTGTGCCGGGCCTGCTGGAGAACAAGACGCTGGGCAACGGCGGCTGGATGCGCACCCCGGACGGGGCCATCGCGCTCGGCCAGCCGGAGTCGGCCAGCACCTGGTACCCGGTCAACGACCACCCGTCGGACAAGGCCACCTTCGCGCTGGCGATGACCGTCCCGGACGGCGTCGAGGTGCTCAGCAACGGCGTGCCCGGTGAGCGGGAGACCGTGGACGACTGGACCACGTGGCGATGGAGCGAGAGCTCACCGATGGCCAGCTACCTGTCCACAGTGGTGATCGGGCAATATCGGATCACCACCGGCACCCACAACGGCAAGCCGATGGTCACGGCGGTCCCGGAGTCGATGCCGGCCGACGGCCCGGCGGCCCGTTCTCTCGCCCGGACCGGAGAGATCACCGACTTCCTGGCCGGGCACTTCGGGCCGTACCCGTTCGACGCGAACGGCGGCGTGGTGGTCGACGCGGAGCAGATCCGCTACGCGCTGGAGACGCAGGCGCGGCCGGTCTACGGCAACACGTTCTTCGCCGGTGGCGTCAACCCGAGCGTGGTCGCGCACGAGCTGGCGCATCAGTGGTTCGGCGACAGCGTGGCACTGACCCGGTGGCAGGACATCTGGCTCAACGAGGGCTTCGCGACCTACGCGGAGTGGCTCTTCTCCGAGCACGAGGGCGAGGCGAGCGCGCAGAAACTCTTCGACCGGGCGTACGCGGGCTTCGACTGGACCGAGATTCCCGGCGATCCGACGCCGAGCCGGTTGTTCGGTGCGGCCGTCTACACGCGCGGGGCGATGACCGTGCACGCGCTGCGCCGCACCATCGGCGACGAGGCGTTCGCCAAGCTGGTCAAGTCGTGGACCAGCGAGCACCGCAACGGCAACGTCACCACCGCCGAGTTCATCGCCGCCGCCGAGGAGACGTCCGGAAAGGACCTCGACGGGTTCTTCCAGGACTGGCTCTACGGGACCGAGAAGCCCCCGGTCCCGTAAAGCAGATGATCAGGGCCGGTCCAGGACCAGGCCGACCTTCTGGAACTCCTTGACGTCGCGGTAGCCGCACTTGGCCATCGCCCGGCGCAGACCGCCGAAGAGGTTGAGCTGGCCGTCCGGGCGGTCGGCCGGACCGTAGAGCACCTCTTCGAGGGTGCCGTCGGGCTCGCCGGCGATGCAGAACCCGCCGCGCGGCAGGGCCGGGTGGCTGGCCGCCGAGTGCCACCAGGCGCCACCGGCCGGCGCGCCCTCGGCGAGCGAGAGCGGCTCACCCAGCATCACCGCGTCGGCGCCGCAGCCGATCGCCTTGGCGATGTCGCCGGAGGTGGCGATGCCGCCGTCGGCGATCAGGTGCACGTAACGGCCGCCGGTCTCGTCCAGGTAGTCACGGCGGGCCGCCGCGGCGTCGGCGATCGCGGTGGCCATCGGCACCCGGATGCCGAGCACGGTGTCCGTCGTGGACCACTCGTCGGCGCCGACACCGACGATGACGCCGGCCGCCCCCGTACGCATCAGGTGCAGTGCCGTCTTGTAGTCAGTGCACCCGCCGACGATGACCGGAAGGTCGAGGTCGGCGATGAACTCCTTGAGGTTCAGCGGCTCGTCGGTGGTGGAGACGTGCTCGGCCGAGACCAGCGTGCCCTGGATCACCAGCAGGTCGACGCCGGCGTCGAGGACGACCGGGGCCAGCGCGAGGGTGTGCTGCGGCGACACCCGGACGGCCACGGTGACGCCACCGGCCCGGATCTGCCGGACCCGCTCGGCGATCAGCTCCGGCTTGATCGGCTCCGCGTACACCTCCTGCAGCCGCTTGGTGGCGTCGGCGTCCTCGTCCAGCGAGGCCAGCTCTTCGAGGATCTTGCTGGGGTCCTCGTAGCGGGTCCAGAGGCCCTCGGCGTTGAGCACGCCCAGGCCGCCGAGGCGGCCCAGGGCGATCGCCGAGTCCGGGCTCATGGTGGCGTCCGACGGGTGCGCGACGCAGGGGATCTTGAAGGGGTACGCGTCGAGCTTCCACTCGGTCGACACGTCGTCGACGTCGCGGGTCCGACGGCTCGGAACGACCGCGATGTCGTCCAGGTGGTATCCGCGCTGAGCGGTCTTGCCGAGGCCGATCTCCACGACGTCGCGCATGGCCTGAGTCCTCTTTGTTAGCGGGAGTGGTAGTTCGGAGCCTCGACCGTCATCTGGATGTCGTGCGGGTGGCTCTCCTTGAGGCCCGCCGCGGTGATCCGGATGAGTTGTCCCCGCTCCTGCAGGTCCGAGATGGTCTCGGCACCGACATATCCCATGGCCGCGCGCAGGCCGCCGATCAGCTGGTGCGAGACCCGGGACAGCGGTCCACGGTACGGCACCTGGCCCTCGACGCCCTCGGGGACCAGCTTGTCCTCGTTGACGTCCTGCTGGAAGTAGCGGTCCTTGGAGTAGGACTTGGCCTGACCGCGGGACTGCATGGCGCCGAGCGAACCCATGCCCCGGTACGACTTGAACTGCTTCCCGTTCACGAAGATCAGCTCGCCCGGGCTCTCCTCGGAACCGGCCAGCAGGCTGCCGAGCATCACCGTGTTCGCCCCGGCCACGATCGCCTTGGCGATGTCACCGCTGTACTGGATACCGCCGTCGCCGATCACCGGCACACCGGCCGGCTTGCAGGCCCGGGAGGCTTCCATGATCGCGGTGATCTGCGGGACGCCGACGCCCGCGACGATCCGGGTGGTGCAGATCGCGCCCGGCCCGACGCCGACCTTCACCGCGTCGGCACCGGCCTCGACCAGGGCCTTGGCCCCCGCATACGTCGCGACGTTGCCGCCCACGATGTCGATCGTGACGTCTTTCTTCAGCCGGGCCACCATCTCCAGCACGGCCCGCTGGTGGCCGTGCGCGGTGTCGACGATGACCACGTCGACGCCCGCGTCGACCAGCTCGCGCGCCCGCTTGTAGGAGTCGTCGCCGACACCGACCGCGGCGGCCACGCGCAGGCGACCCTGCGGGTCCTTGGCCGCGTTCGGGTACTGCTCGCTCTTGGTGAAGTCCTTGACCGTGATCAGACCCCGCAGGTGACCGCTCTCGTCGACCAGCGGCAGCTTCTCCACCTTGTGCCGGCTCAGCAGTGCCAGCGCCTCGTCCTTGGTCACCCCGACCGGCGCGGTGATCAGCGGCGCTTTCGTCATCACGTCGCGCACCTTGGCGTCGAGGTCGCTGACGAAGCGCATGTCGCGGTTGGTCACGATGCCGACCAGCACACCCTCGGCGTCGACGACCGGGGCGCCGGAGATGCGGTAACGCCCGCAGAGCGCGTCCACCTGGCGCAGCGTGTCGTCCGGCCCGCAGGTGATCGGGTTGGTGATCATGCCGGACTCGGAGCGCTTCACCAGGTCGACCTGGGCCGCCTGGTCCTCGACCGAGAGGTTGCGGTGCAGCACCCCGATGCCACCCTGGCGGGCCATGGCGATCGCCATCCGCGCCTCGGTGACGGTGTCCATGCCCGCCGACAGCAGCGGGATGGAGAGTTCCACGTTGCGGGTCAGGCGGGTGACCGTGTTGACCCGGCTGGGCACCACGTCCGACTCACCGGGCTGCAGCAACACGTCGTCGAACGTGAGACCGAGGGGAACAGTGCGGGCGCTGTCAGTTTCCACAAATCATCCCTAGAGAAGAGGCGGAGTCCATCATCCTACCCATCCCACACGGGGCACCCGGGCGGCGGACAGAACGTGCGGGCCAGCACACTCGCCCGGTAGGTGAGTACGGTATGAGGGTGCAAGATGAGCCGATCGACCCGTTCAACGGCGACCCGACCGACCCGGCCGCCGGTCTCGACGACCTCAACGAGGACGCCGAGGCCGAACCGCTGACCGAGGACGAGCGGCAGGACGTCCTGGAGGACCTCTCCGACCTGGAGATCTACCAGGCGCTGCTGAGTCCGACGGGCATCCGTGGGCTGGTCATCGAGTGCGAGGACTGCCACGAGCCGCACTACTTCGACTGGGACCTGTTGCGCGGCAACCTGCGGCATCTGCTGAGCAGCGGGCGGCCACGGGTGCACGAGCCCGCCTACGACCCGGACCCGGACCACTACGTCACGTGGGAGTACGCCCGCGGTTATGCCGACGGTGTGCACGACACACTGACAGAGGGCACCGACGACGAGAACTGACGTCGTGGTGCCCCCTGTCCGGACCTACCGCTGACCGGACCTACCGCTAAGCGACCAGGCCGGCCCGGAAACCGGCGGCCACCGCGTGGGCACGGTCGCGCGCGCCGAGCTTGCGGAACAGCCGCCGGGCGTGGGTCTTGACCGTGTCCTCCGAGACGAACAGTTCCCGGCCGATCTCGGCGTTGCTCTTGCCGTCGGCCATCCCCCGCAGCACCTGAAGCTCCCGCTCGGTGAGCGTGAGCCGCCGGCCGGCGGGCTGCGCGTCGGCCATGCCGACTCCCGCGTCGTTGCCGGGCCACGCCACCATCGGCCGCCCGGTCGCCGGGTCGATGGGTGCGTCGCCACGCTGCGCCGGAACCATCGGGGCGTTCGGCCCGAGCATGGCCGGCACCGCGGCCGCGTTCGGCACGCCCATGCCGGGACCGTTGTGGTACTGACCCCGGGCCGCCGGGGAGTTGTTGTTGCGCACGCCACCGGCCACGGTGGCCGGCTGCGCGTTGGCGCCGTTGATCGGCATGCCCTGCGGGCGCACCGGCAACAGCAGCAGAAGCAGCGCCTTGGCGACGACGCTGACCAGGTCGTGCTCCACTCCGCGGATGACGCCGCGGGCGCCGGCGGCCACGGCCGCCGCGGCGACCCGGGGGTCTTCCGCACCGAAGAGCACCACCTGCGCCTGCGGCGCGCGGGCCAGGACGCGCCGGGTGAACCCGACGCTGTCGGGACGGGTCACGGCGGTGTCGGCGAGAACCACTTCAGCCGGCCGTTCAGCCAGGCGGATCATGGCCTCGGTCTCGCTGACCGCGGTCCTTACGACGCCGGTCATGCCGAGCCGGGCCGCGGTGGACGCGACGGTCTGGGCCGCCAGCGGGGTTCGGACGCACACGAGGACGGTACGCACAGTGATCCTCCTTCTCTCTCAGAGGAGATCACGCGAGGGCCGCAGCATTACGCGCTTTAGATGGAAAAAACGGGAAAGAAAGGTATGACTTGCCACCCCTTTGCCATACCGCTCACGAAGACATCGACATGTTGCGTGTGAGGCGGGGACAGCCGGGGTACACCGGCGAAAGGCCTGAGCCAGGCCCCTCACGACGAACGCTCCGCGGTGCCGCGCGGGAGGAGGGTGTTGATGTCGAACGTTCGCAGACTGCCCGGGCCCATCGCCGATCTCTGGGATTGGCAACGACTGGGACTCTGCCGGGGCCGGGACAGCGCACAGTTCTTTCACCCCGACGGCGAGCGCGGTTCGTCCCGCAATCGCCGCGAGGCCAAGGCGAAGTCGATGTGTGGCGCCTGCCCGGTCCGGGCGGAGTGCGCCGCGCACGCCCTCGCGGTTCGCGAGCCGTACGGCGTCTGGGGAGGTTTCAGCGAATCGGAGCGGCTGCGGCTGCTCGCGGTCGGCTGGGAGGATCTGGCCGATCGTCACGGACGGGTCGACCTTGTCCGGCTCGAGGCACGCCTTGGCCGGCCCCACAAGACGGCAGTACCCGCACAACGGCAGGCACCGGCGGCCTGACGACGTCCGGCGCGCGGCAACACCACACGGCTGGCGACACGGTCCTCCGCGGAGGGCCGTGTCGAGTGATTCAGCGGTTCTTCAACCGCATCGGTGGACATGCAACCCACCGTATGAGCGACTTGCGTTTTCGAGTCGGACCGAAAGTGCGGCTTTCAACTACTCGATGTTGATGGTCACCTCGTGCCACCCGGTGGCCCCGTCCGGGGCCGGTTCGGCCCGGTCACCGGTCTGTGTCAGGCCGTCGAGATCGGTCGCCCGCACCCGCAGGGTGTGTTCGCCGGGCTCCGCCGCCCACTTCAGGCTCCACTGCGACCAAGTGTCCGTGGAGACCGTGGGGGCGAGGGTCGCGGCCGTCCAGGGACCGTCGTCGACCTGCACCTCGACCTTGGCGATGCCCCGGTGCTGGGCCCAGGCGACGCCGGCCACCGTGACCGCACCGGCCCGCCTGTTCGCGCCGTTGCGCGGGGTGTCGATTCGTGACTGGGTTTTCACCGGCGCCTGCGCCGACCAGCCACGCGGCACCCAGTAGGCATCGAAGTCGGAGAATCGGGTCAGTTCGATCTCGGTGATCCACTTGCAGGCGGAAACGTAGCCGTACAGTCCGGGAACGACCATCCGGACCGGGAATCCGTGCTCGACCGGCAGCGGTTCGCCGTTCATCCCGATCGCGAGCAGCGCGTCCCGGCCGTCACGCAGCACCGCGGTGGGGGTGCCGCAGGTCCAGCCGTCCACCGAGCGCTGCACCACCTGATCCGCCTCGGGCAGCGGGTCCGCCTCGTCGAGCAGGTCCCTGATCGGCGTACCGAGCCAGAGCGCGTTCCCGATCAGGTCGCCGCCGACCTCGTTGGAGACGCAGGCCAGCGTGACGTAACGGGCCACCATCGGGCGGCGCAACAGGTCGGCCCAGGTCAGGGTGATCGGGTTGCGCACCATCCCGTGGATGCGCAGCTGCCAGGAGGCCGGGTCCACCTGCGGCGAGACCAGCGCGGTGTCGATCCGGTAGAAGTCCCGGTTCGGCGTCACATAGGGCACCGCGCCCGGCGCCTGCACGCCGGCCGGCAGCGCCGGCACCGGCTCGGCGGCCGGCGGCAGCGCGACC
>NZ_JBEZZB010000065.1:0-52107 GCF_040638955.1 Actinoplanes sp. NPDC024001 | reverse complement strand
CCCGGCTCTGCCCAGGGTGGCGCCGGGGTCACCGCGCCACAGCAGGTCGGAGGTGCCGCGCTCGGCGGGCTGCGGCCGGGCCGGGGCGGGCGGGCGGCGGACCGGCTCGACGGAGGACGACCGGCCGGAGCCGCCACCCCCGTGAACCAGACTCGTGCCGGGGCCCGGAGGCGACCCGGTCCCGTGCTCGCCGGTCTCCTCGTCGCCGGGCGCGGGTTTGGCGCCGCTGAGGTCGGAGAGCGCCGCCGCGGTGTCGGCCGCCCCGGCCGCGGCTGCATCCGGCGCGTTCTGCCGCAACCGGATGGCACGCAGCAGAGCGAGCAGATGCGGGTCCGATGCCGGTCCCGAGCCAGACGACACTGCCACCCCCGTGAACTCAGACGAACAGTACAACCGTACTGCTGTGGCGGACCCGCGGCCGCCCTGAGTTCCATCTTCCCGCAACCGCGACCACTATGCTGCGCCGATGATCGATATCCGGCCCGCGGCCCTGGCCGTCCTGACCGTCGCCGCGCTGTCCGGATGCGGTCTGACCGAGCTGATCACGTACGGATGCAGCGACCGGGACCGCGAGTTCGCCGGCACCCTGGCCGGCCTGCCCGTTCTGGCGGCCCACCCGGACGGCGCGACCGAGGTCGGTGCGGGCTCCGGTTGTGACGACGACGACGGGTTCGCGCACGCCGGCCGCAACTACCGCTCGGACCTCGACCGGGCGGCGATCCAGGACTTCTACCGCGCGGCCGCCGAGAAGGACGGCTGGGCTGCGGGCGGTGAGCGGACCGACGCGGCCACGAGCTGCTTCACCAGGGAGATCGACGGCACCACCGCCTACCTGTCGATCTGGTACCCCAGCGACTTCAACGACACGCCCGGCCTCGGCGACGCACCGGAGGACGAGTACGGCCTGAACGTCACCGCCTCCCACGACGGCGACGCCTGGTGCTGAGACCCTAGATCTCCTCGTCGTCGCGGCCGAGTTCCCAGAACGCCACCGCCGCCGCGGCGGCCACGTTCAGCGAGTCGACGTTGCGGCGCATCGGCAGCCGCACCGGCACGTCGCTGGCCGCCAGCGCGTGTTTCGACAGGCCCGGCCCCTCGGCGCCGAGCAGCAGCGCCGCCCGGGCCCGCTGTTGCGGGGCCAGCCGCTGCATGGCGACCGCCTCCGGCGCCGGGGTCATGGCGAGCACGGTGAATCCGGCATCCCGGACCCGCTGCAGCCCGTCCGGCCAGGGTTCGAGTCGCGCGTACGGCACCGCGAACACCTCGCCCATGCTGACCCGGACGCTGCGCCGGTAGAGCGGGTCCGCGCAGGTGGGCGAGAGCAGCACCGCGTCGATGCCGAGCGCCGCCGCACCCCGGAAGACAGCGCCGATGTTGGTGTGGTTGTTGACGTCCTCCAGGATCGCCACCCGCCGGGCGCCGGCGATCACCTCGTCGGCGCTGAGCAGGGGCGAGCGGTGGAACGAGCCGAGCACCCCGCGGTGCACGTGGAAGCCGGTGGCGCGCTCCAGCACGTCCGGGGTGGCCGCGTAGATCGGGGCGCCGTCGAGGTCGGCGATCTGATCCACCCGCTTGGCGTCGATCAGGTACGACCGGGGGCGGTAACCGGCCCGCAGCGCGCGGCGCAGCACCAGCTCCCCCTCGGCGATGAAGAGCCCGTTGGGCGGCTCCCACCTGGTGCGCAGTTCGAGGTCGGTGAGGGCTCGGTAGTCGCCGAGCCGTTCGTCGTCGGGGTCGGTGATCAGGTGAACGTCGGGCACAGGGGTCAGTCGATCCGATACGTGAGGTGGGTGGCCTGCCCGGACGGGCGGGCGTGGATCTGGCGCAGCCGGCGGGCCGGCAGGCCGGTGAACAGCGGGGTGCCGGCGCCGAGCAGCAGCGGCGCGAGGTGCAGCCGCACCTCGTGAGCCAGGCCGGACGCGATCGCGGCGCGGACCGTCTCGGCCCCACCCATGATGACCACGTCGCGGTCGCCGGCCAGCGAGACGCCTTTCGCGACCGCGCTCGCCAGCCCGTCGATGACGAAGGTGAAGCGGTCGGCCAGCCGCACCCGCTCCGGCGGGGTCCGGGTGACCACCAGCACCGGCGGCGCGGCGTTGTGAGCGGCGCCGTAGCCCCGCTCGTCGTTCCACCCGTGCGGGCCGTCGACCACGTCGAACAGCCGCCGGCCCATGATCACCGCACCGGTGGCGGCGACCGCCTCGTCGAGCACGTCGGCGTCGACCGGGTCCGGGTGCAGCGCCCAGGTGTGCAGTGCCTCGCCGCCGAGCCCGAGACCCTGCTCCGGGCCGGGATCGGGTCCGGTGACGAACCCGTCCAGCGAGATCGAGATGTCCGCGATCACCCTAGCCATGAACGCATTATCCGCCGTCCGGCGCCGCGCTCAGGCAGGGGGCAGCAGCCGCCCACCGGTCCAGGCCAGTCCCATCCCGGCGGCGAGCAGCAGCAACGCCCCGACCGTGGGCACCGGCGGGGCGACGTGCGCGCCGGCCCCCATCGCCAGCGCCGCGAGCATCAGCAGGATCCCGTCCGCCGGGTTGACCAGCTTCGAGCGGAACACCGCCCAGCCCAGCAGCAGCAGCCCGGTTCCGGTGATCATCCCGGCCGCGGTGACCATGCCGGGCACGTGGCCGGCGATCAGCGGCGCGCTCGCCACCACGGCGTCCGCGGGCAGGGCGGCGAGCGGCAGCAGCACGGTCGCGCCCGCCAGGGCGACCAGCAACCCGGCAAGAGCACACCCCCGGGTACGGGACCCGGCGAGCAGTCCGGCCAGGGCGATCAGGGAGACGGTGGCGAGCCAGCCGGCGAGCAGGCCGACGGCGAGCGGGCCGGGTGGGCTGTCCACGCCCAGGGTGAGCCAGCCGTACAGGACGGCAGCGGCCGGGAGACCCCAGAGGGCCAGGCGCGCGTATCGGCGGACCGACCAGATCCAGACCGCGTCGCGTACCGGAAAGTTGTCCAGCCCGCCGGTCGGCGTCGCGGCGCCGACCCAGGCCGGAGCGACCCGCAGCGGGCGGCCGCTCGCCGTCTGACGCTGGCTGATGCTCATGGCTCCTCGATCACAGGGCGACAAGCCGAGCGGCCGGGGGCACCGGTCGGATCCTGCTGGGAAGCATGCCAAAATTTCGGTACTAATGTGGCCGATACCACAAAACGGCAAGGCCGGCCCCGACCACCGGGACCGGCCTCGCCATGAGCGTCAGGCGCGCTCGTTCTGGTTCTCGTGGTAATCGGCACTGCCCAGCGCGGACGCCGGCGGAATCAGCCCGGACGCCGGCAGAGCCGCGGTGTCGTCCTTGCCGCTCACTTCAGCCTCCGCCGCCCGTACCTCGGCGTCCACCTTCTGCGCCTCCGCCGCCGCGGCCTCCGCGGCCGCTGCGGCCTCGCGTTCCACCGCACCCGAATCGACCTGCGAGGAGGGCAGGTCGCCGGCCATGTTCGCCAGGCCGCCGAGGGCGCCGCCGAGACCCTCCAGGGCCTTGGTCAGCTCGGTCGGCACGATCCACACCTTGTTCGCCGAGCCGTTGGCGATCTGCGGCAGGGCCTGCAGGTACTGGTACGCCAGCACCTTCTGGGACGGGTTGGCGGTGTGGATCGCGTCGAACACGGTCCGGATCGCCTTGGCCTGGCCCTCGGCCTGCAGGATGCGGGACTGCCGGTCACCGTCGGCACGCAGCACGGCGGCCTGCTTCTCACCCTCGGCGGTGAGGATGGCGGCCTGCTTGTGGCCCTCGGCGTTGAGGATCGTGGCACGGCGCTCACGCTCGGCGCGCATCTGCTTCTCCATCGAGTCGCGGATGCTCGGCGGCGGCTCGATCGCCTTGATCTCCACCCGGGTCACCTTGATGCCCCAGCGGCCGGTGGTCTCGTCCAGCACGCTGGACAGATGCTTGTTGATCTGGTCGCGGCTGGTCAGCGCGCGCTCCAGGTCCAGCGAGCCGATCACGTTCCGCAGCGTGGTGACGGTGAGCTGCTCGATCGCCTGCAGGAAGTGCGAGATCTCGTACGTCGCGCGGACCGGGTCGACGACCTTGAAGTAGAGCACCGTGTCGATCGAGACGACCAGGTTGTCCGAGGTGATCACGGGCTGCGGCGGGAACGAGACCACCTGCTCGCGCATGTCCACCTTGGTGCGCACCGCGTCGACGAACGGCACCAGCAGGTTCAGCCCGGGCGAGAGGGTGCGCTTGTACTTCCCCAGCCGTTCGACGACGTCCATCCGCTGCTGCGGGACGATCCGAACAGACCGGACCAGCGTGGTCACCGCGAAGACCGCGATGGCTATGACGAGGACCAGGATGATGACTTCCATGACGCCTCTCAATTGTGCGTGAAGGGGTGTTGCCTAGACGTCGGGAAGGTCGTCGTGCCAGACCAGGACCGTGGCGCCACGGACCTTGACGACCCTTACATGATCACCGGGGAGGAACGTCTCGCTGCCGTCGTACGCCCGGGCCTGCCACAGCTCACCGTCAATCTTGATCATGCCGTGGTCGGCGCCGACCTCATCGATGACCGTGCCGCGCGAACCCTCGATGGCCTCGATCCCGAACGGGGTCTCGCCGGACTCCAGGGCGGGCCGCGCGTGCCGCATGACAATCGGCCGGACGGCGGCGACCGAGACGCCGGAGACCAGCGCGAAGACGATGACCTGGACGAGCACCGGCGCGCCCAGGCCGGCCGCCACGGCGGCCGCTGCGGCACCCGCGGCGAAGAAGACCACAAGGATCGTCGCGGTGAAGGCCTCAGCGATCACCAGGGCAATGGCAAGGATGACCCAGAGTACGGCTTCCACATCAACGATCGTTACACGTCCGCGCACGTTCAGCGACGATCCGGGACGGCGTACCCGAATCGACGTCGAACAGTTAGACCATGAGTTCGCCACAGGAGGGACCCACCGTGTCGCTGCTTCCGGAGACCGGCCGCCGGATCGATGAGATCGTCGCCCGGGCACAGTCCACCGGCCGGGTGCCTTCGCTCGCCTGCGCGGTCGTCCGCGACCGGGCGGTGCTGCACTTCGCCGGCGCCGGGGAGCAGCCCCGGCCGGACCCGAAGACTCAGTACCGGCTCGGCTCGATCACCAAGACGATCACCGCGACGCTGGTCATGCAACTGCGCGACGAGGGCTTCTTCGCCCTCGACGACCTGCTCTACCGGCACCTGCCGGGTACCCCGATCGGTGGGGTGACGCTGCGCCAGCTCCTCGGGCACGTCTCCGGCCTGCAGCGCGAGCCGGACGGCCCGTGGTGGGAACGCAACCCCGGCGGTGACGTGGACAAACTGCTGGCCGACCTGACGTACGAGAAGCTGGCCGGCCCGCCGTACCGCCGCTACCGCTACTCGAATCTGGCATACGGGCTGCTCGGCGCGGTGCTGGAGCGGGTCACCGGGCAGAGCTGGGCGGAGCTCGTCGGCAAGCGCGTGCTCGACCCGCTCGGCATGAAACGCACCACCTACGCTCCGGTCGAGCCGTTCGCCCGCGGCTACGTCGTGCACGCCCTCGGCGGCGCGCTGCACGAGGAACCCCGCCCCGACACCGGCGCCATGGCCCCCGCCGGGCAGCTCTGGTCCACCGTCACCGACATGGCGAAGTGGGCCGGTTTCCTGGCCGACCCCGCCCCGACCGTGCTGGCCCGGGAGACCGTCGACGAGATGTGCGCCCCCGTGGTGATCAGCGACCTGGAGTCGTGGACCGGCGGGCACGGCCTGGGCCCGCAGCTCTACCGGGTCGGCGAGCGCGTCTACGTCGGCCACGGCGGCTCCATGCCCGGTTACGTCTCGCACCTGGCCGTCCACCGCCGCAGCCGCCTCGGCGTCATCGTCTTCGCGAACGCCTACGGCCTGACCGGCACCGGCATCAAGGACGTCAGCCTGGAGACGCTGACCACCGCCCTGGACAGCGAACCGGAGCCGGTCCCGGCCTGGCGCCCGCCGGCCCCGCCGCGGGGCGAGGCCGCCGAGGTGTGCGGCCGCTGGTGGTGGATGGGCCGCGAGTACGAGGTCACCCCCGACGGCGACGCCCTGCTGATGACCGGCCCGCACCACCGCACCCGCTTCGTCCGCGAGGCCCCCGACCGCTGGCGCGGCGTCGCCGGCAACAACGAGGGCGAGATCCTCACCCCGCTGCGCAACCCCGACGGCGCCGTCGAGCGCCTCGACATCGCCACCTTCGTCTACGCCCGCACCCCGACCCACCTCGCCTGACCACGGCCAGGTCTAGGCCAGGGCCGAAGCCGGGCTGGGCGGTGGCGCGGGGACCGGCGGCGGCGCCGCGGCCGGGGACGGCTGGGCGCGGCCGGTCAGGCCGAGGGCGAGGCCGGCGGACACGGTGGCGATGCCGAGCCAGACCAGCGGTTGCGGCGACGGCCCGCCGAGGGCCATGCCGGTGAGCGCGGCGGAGATCGGGGCGACGCCGGTCAGCAGACCGGCCCGGCCGGCGCCGAGGCGGGCCACGCAGGTGTACCAGAGCAGGAACGCCACGGCCGTCAGCAGGACCGCCAGGTAGGCGCCGGCCAGCAGGTCGTCGGCTCGCAGGCGGGTGACCGCGCCGGGGCCTTCGGCGAGCACGCCCACCGCGCCGAACAGGACGGTGGCCAGGGCGGTGGTGTGCACGGACACGCCGAGCGGACCGTGCCGGCCGAGCAGAGGAATCGCCAGCAGCGTGAACGCGGCCTCGCAGGCGAAGGTCACGGCGGCCCAGAACAGGCCCACGCCGTCGGTGCGGCCGAGGCCCTGCACCAGGCCGGCGCCGAGGGTGACCACGATCGCGGCGGCCAGGACGCGCGGCGCCGGGCCCCGGCCCTCCAGGAGAGGGCCGCCCACGGCGAGCAGGATGGGTACGCAGGCGACGGCCACCCCGAGTACGGCGGGTTCGGCGTGCTTGCTGCCCTGCACCAGGGCGACGTTGAAGAAGAGCAGTCCGGTGGCGGTGACCCCGAGCAGCCACAGCCATTCGGTGCCGCGCGGCCGGTGCAGGCTCGTGCGGGTCCAGCGGGCCCACGCGAGCAGGAGCAGGCACGCCAGGGCGTACCGGAGACTCTGGACGGTCAGGTACGGCGCGTCGGCGAGACGGCCCGAGACGGCTGCGCTGCCGCCCACGAAGGCCATGCCGACGGCTCCGGCGAGGATCGGGAGTGCTTTCACGCCCTTGATGCTCGTCCCGAGTATGGTCCGTTTCGAGGACCAATCAAGGCGGGATGAGGTGGACCAATTTCCGGCTCGGACTTTCTGCAGCTGCGCCCGGAGGACGCGCCCGCGAAAGGGCTGACCGACTGGCTCGCCGACGGGCTGCGCGACGCGATCGTCACCGGGCGGCTGACACCGGGAGACCGGTTGCCCGCCACCCGGCTGCTCGCCGGGGAGCTGGGCATCTCCCGGGGTGTCGTGGTGCAGGCCTACCAGCGGCTGGTCGACGAGGGACTGGCCGGGGCCCGCACCGGCTCCGGGACGGTCGTCACCGGGCACGGCACCCCCGCCGGGCACCGGCCGGCCGGCGACCGCCGCCGCACCCTGGCCGAGCTGCGGCTGCCGCTGTCCCGGGCGGAGGGCATCGACCTGGACCTGTCGCCGGGCGTGCCCGACCTGTCGGCGTTCCCGCGGACCGCCTGGTTGCGGGCCGAACGCGCGGTGCTGGACCGGGTCACCGGCGGCGACCTCGGATACGGCGACCCGGGCGGCACCCCACGACTGCGCGCCGAGCTGGTGGGCTGGCTGGCCCGTACGCGTGGGGTGCGGGCCGAAGCGGACGACGTCGTCGTCTGCGGCGGCGTGGCGCAAGGTCTCGCCCTGCTCGCGCACGTCCTGCGTGGCCACGGCACGGACGCGGTCGCGGTCGAGGACCCGGGCTCGCGCGGCACCTGGGACCAGATGGCGTTCTGGGGGTGCCGGCCGGTCGGGGTGCCGGTCGACGAGGAGGGCCTGCGGGTGGACGAGCTGGCCGCGTCCGGGCTGGACGTGGCCGTGCTGACGCCGGCACACCAGTTCCCGACCGGTGTCGTGCTCAGCCCGCGACGGCGCCGCGACCTGCTCGCCTGGGCGGAGAACCGGCTGGTGATCGAGGACGACTACGACGCGGAGCACCGCTACGACCGGGCGCCCGTCGCCGCGCTGCAGGGTTCGGCGCCGGAGCGGGTGGCGTACGTCGGCAGCGTCTCCAAGTCGCTGGCGCCCGGCATGCGGGTGGGCTGGCTGATCGCGCCGCGCCGGATGCAGGCCGAGCTGCTCGCCGCGAAACACGCCAGCGACCTGGGCAACCCGGCGCTGCCGCAGCTGGTGCTGGCCGAGCTGATCGCCTCCGGCGACTACGAGCGGCACCTGCGGGCGGTGCGCACCCGGCAGCGGCGGCGCCGGGACGCCCTGCTGGACGGGCTGCGCACCCACCTGCCGCAGGCGCGGGTGACCGGGGTGGCCGCCGGGCTGCACCTGCTCGTCATGCTGCCCGGGCACGACGACGACACACTCCTCGCGGAGCGGGTGGCCGCCTGCGGCGTACAGGTGCATCCGCTCAGCTGGCACCGCCAGCGACCGGGACCGCCGGGCCTGGTCCTGGGATATGCCGCGCAGGCGCCGGACCGCCTCGCCGAGGCCGCCGAGCGCATCGGCCGCGCCCTCAGTCCTCCAGGACCGTGACGAAGTCGATCAGCCGCTCCATCGAGTTGATGAGGGGCGTCTCGACGTCCTTGTAGCTGCGCACCGATCCGAGGATCCGGCGCCACATGTCGGCCGGCTCGCGGACGCCGACCGCCGCGCAGACGCCCTCCTTCCACGGCTGCCCCGGCGGGATGACCGGCCACGCCCGCAGGCCCACCCGCTCCGGCTTCACCGCCTGCCAGACATCCACGTAGGGATGACCGGTGACCAGCACGTTCGGATCGGTCACCGCGACCACGATGCGGCTCTCCTTGGAGCCCGGCACCAGATGGTCGACGAGGACGCCGAGACGCCGCCGCGGACCGGGCCGGAACTCGGCGACCGCGCCGGCCAGGTCGTCGATGCCGTTCAGCGGCTCCACCACGACACCCTCGACACGCAGGTCGTCGCCCCAGATCCGTTCGATCAGGGCGGCGTCGTGGACGCCCTCCACCCAGATCCGGCTGGCCTTGGCGACCTGCGCCGGCGCATTGTCGACCGCGACCGAGCCGGAGGCGGTGATCCGGCGCTCGCGCTGCCTGTGCACGACCGGCTTGCGCAGCGTCACCGGCGACCCGTCGAGCAGGAACGCGGCCGGGGCGAGCGGGAAGTTGCGGCGTTTCCCGTGCCGGTCCTCCAGCACCACGGCGCCCAGCTCGAACCCGACGACCGCGCCGCAGAAGCCCGAGTCGACGTCCTCGACCACCAGATCCGGTTCGGCGTCCACCTCCGGTATCACCTTGCGGCGGCGCCAGTTCCCCGCGAGCACATCCTCCCCATACATGGATCGCACGGTAACCCGCGATCACGGACACGCGGCCGGTGACGCTCCGGGCCGAGACAAGTCTCCGCGCCGCCACGTACCCTTGCTCGCATGTCACCCGCAGCTGAGGCGGCCACCCGGACCGCCCGCCGGTCCACCCGGTTCGTGGCCTGGGTGCGTGCCTGGCGTGCCGGGCTCGTGCCTTTCGACGAGCTGGCCGACGAGATCGCCGCCGACGAGGAGCACCTCGTCGCCGACGCCCCGGGCACCTGGACCGACGTCCCCCTCGCCCAGGGCCTGCCGGTCTTCGCGAAGCTGCACCCCGACGAGATCCGGCTGGTCCTGCCCGCCCCCGGCGACCCGCGCGGCCTGCCCGGCCCCGGCGAGCTGACCGGCGCCGCGCTGCTGGCCGGCGAGGCGGTGATGACGCCCGAGTTCGGCGTCGTGCCCGAGGTGCGCCGGCACACGTCCGGTTCCGGGGTGGAGTTCGAGACCGTGCTCTGGCGGGTCATCCCCGCCCCCGAGCACCGGCCGGTGTTCCAGATGGGCGCCGCCGAGGCGGAGGCCGAGCTGACCACCGCCCTCGCCGAGGCCACCACCCAACTGACCAAGCTGGACGTCGCCCAGTGGAAACCGGAGCTGGCCGGCGCGCTGCAGGCGCTGCGGCGCCCGGAGAGCACGGCCACCCTGCCACCCGGCTTCGACCCCCGATCGCGCCGGCTCTTCGCCCGGGCGACCGTGCTCGACCAGGTCCTGGCGCTCGCCGGCACCAGCGCGCCGGGCGGCGCCGTCAACGGCTACGAGGCGCAGGCCCGCGACGCGGCCCTGCGCCCGCTGACCGCCGCCTGCCGCCAGGCGCTGGTCGCGGCGTGCAACTCGCCCCTGCACCCGTGATGCCGGACCGCCACGCCCACTGCACGTACTGCGGCGCCCGCTTCACCACCGGCCAGCCGTGGCCGCGCCGCTGCGCGGCGTGCGGCGAGACCAGCTACCTCAATCCGAGCCCGGTCGCGGTCGCCGTCCAGCCGGTCGGCGGCGGCCTGCTCGCGGTGCGCCGCGGCATCCCGCCGGCCATCGGCCGGCTCGCCCTGCCGGGCGGCTTCATCGACGTCGGCGAGACCTGGCAGGCCGCGGCGGTCCGCGAGCTGTTCGAGGAGACCGGCCTGGTCGCCGACCCGGAGAAGGTCCGGCTGTACGACACGATCAGCGCCCCCGACGGCACCCTGCTGATCTTCGGCCTGCTGCCGGCGCTGCCCGGCGCGGCGGCCCTGCCGCCGGCCCCGGCGACCCAGGAGGCCCTGGGCCGCGAGATCCTCTACGGCCCGACCGAGCTGGGCTTCAGCATCCACACGGCGATCGCCACGCGTTACTTCGCCCAAACCCAGACCCAGCGGTACGTCTGACGCCCGGGGATCACCAGCTTCCCGGTGACTGCCCGGGATCAGTCGATCAGACCGGCGTCGACGAGTTCGGCCAGCAGCCGCTGGATGGCGGGCGCACAGCGGCCGGCCTCGGCCGAGGAGAACCAGGCCAGCTCGGCGATCTCGTTGGCCGCCGCCGGCTCGCCGTCGGCCGGGCCGAGGAAGCAGACCAGCCGCACCCGGGTGCCCGGCGGGCGGTTGTGCGCCGGCGCCTCGATCGTGGTGAACAGGCGCAGCGCCGCCGGGTCGACCGGGATGCCGACCTCCTCGCGCACCTCCCGGGCCGCGGCCTCGGCGTGACTCTCCCCCGCCTCCGGCTTGCCGCCCGGCAGGTAGAAGGCGTCCGAGCCGTCGGCCCGGACCACCAGCACCCGCCGGTCCCGCACGCACACCCAGGCCGCGGCGACGACCTCCGGGAGACTCAAATCTCGTCGATCAGGTCGGCGACCGAGTTGATGATCCGCGACGGCCGGTACGGATAGGTCTCGCTCTCCATCCGGCTGCTGATGCCGGTGAGCACCAGGATCGTCTCCAGCCCGGCCTCCAGCCCGCACAGCACGTCGGTGTCCATCCGGTCGCCGATCATCGCGGTGGTCTCGCTGTGCGCGCCGATCGCGTTGAGCGCCGAGCGCATCATCATCGGGTTCGGCTTGCCCACGAAGTACGGCTTCACCCCGGTCGCCTTCGAGATCATCGCGGCGACCGAGCCGGCCGCCGGGAGCAGGCCCTCGTTGGACGGGCCGGTGGCGTCCGGGTTGGTGCAGATGAACCGGGACCCGGCGCTGATCAGCCGGATCGCCTTGGTGATCGCCTCGAAGCTGTAGGTGCGGGTCTCGCCGAGCACCACGTAGTCCGGGTCGAACTCGGTCAGCACGTAGCCCGCCGCGTGCATCGCGGTGGTCAGGCCGGCCTCGCCGATCACGTACGCCGTGCCGCCGGGCCGCTGGTCGGCGAGGAACTGGGCGGTGGCCAGCGCCGCCGTCCAGATCGACTGCTCGTCGACCTCGAAGCCCATCCGGTAGAGCCGGGCCTGCAGGTCCCGCGGCGTGTAGATGGAGTTGTTGGTGAGGATCAGAAACGGCTTGCCGGACGCCTTCATCCGGTTGACGAACTCGGGGGCGCCCGGCACCGGCTCACCCTCGTGGACGAGGACTCCGTCCATGTCGGTGAGCCAGCTCTCGATCGCCTTGCGCTCCTTCATCAGGATGCCTTTCGTCGCGCGGGTGGGGGGCAACAGTCGGCGGGGCAGACGTCCCAGATCGGCAGCGTACCGAGCGTGGCACGTGCTTGATCATCGGTCCGCTCCTGTACGAGTTCCCGCACCATTGCGACGAACTTCGGGTGAACGCCGGGGGTGCCCGCACGGGCGTACCCCAGGCCGAGGCGGGCGGCGGTGTCCTTCGCCTCGTTGTCGAGGTCCCAGATCACCTCGAGGTGGTCGGAGACGAAGCCGATCGGGCTGACCACCACGTCGGTGACACCCTTCTCGGCCAGCGTTTCCAGGTGGTCGTTGATGTCCGGCTCCAGCCACGGGACCTGCGGCGGACCGGAGCGGCTCTGCCAGACCAGGTCGTAGCCGAGGTCCATCGCGGCGGCGGCGTGCACCAGCCGGGCGGTCTCCTCCAGCTGGGCGTTGTAGCGGCCACCGGTGGGCCCGGCGGTGTTCGCCATGCTGACCGGGATGGAGTGCGCGGTGAAGACCAGCCGGGTGGTGGCCCGGCGGGCCGGGTCGAGCGTGCTGAGCGCCGACGAGACAGCGGCGGCGTGCGGCTCGATGAAGCCCGGGTGGTCGTGGAACTGCCGCAACTTGGCAATCTTGGGGGCGCGCGGGCCGACGTGAGCCCGGGCCGCGGCGATGTCCTCCCAGTACTGCTTGCACGAGGAGTACCCGCCGTACGCGCTGGTGGCGAAGCCGAGCGCATGCTCGACGCCGTCGTCGCGCATCTGCGCGACGGTGTCGGCGAGCATCGGTTGCCAGTTGCGGTTGCCCCAGTACGCGGGCAGGTCGATGCCGTGCTCGGCGAACTCGACCTTCAGAGCCGCCAGCAGGTCTCGGTTCTGTTGGTTGATCGGGGAGACCCCGCCGAAGTGCATGTAGTGCTCAGCCACTTCGGCGAGGCGCTCGTCCGGAACACCGCGCCCGCGCACCACATTGCGCAGGAACGGCATCACGTCATCGGGTTTCTCGGGTCCACCGAAGGAGAGCAGGACGAACGCGTCGTAAACCACCCGCCCATCCTGCCACCGCGTCACGCGGCAAGCGCGTGGTAACCCCCGTCGACGTGCACCATCTCACCCGTGGTGGCCGGGAACCAGTCGGACAGCAGGGCACAGACCGCGCGAGCGGTCGGCTCCGGGTCGGTCAGGTTCCAGCCGAGCGGCGCCCGCTGGGTCCAGGCGTCCTCGAAGTCGCTGAAGCCCGGGATCGACTTCGCCGCCATGGTGCGCAGCGGGCCGGCCGACACCATGTTGCTGCGGATGCCCTGCTTGCCGAGGTGCATGGCGAGGTAGCGGGACGCCGACTCGAGCCCGGCCTTGGCCACGCCCATCCAGTCGTAGAGCGGGTACGCCTTGGTGGCGTCGAAGGTCATCCCGACGATCGAGCCGCCCGCCTGCATCAGCGGCAGGCACGCGGTGGCGAGCGACTTGTACGAGTACGTCGACACCTGGAACGCCTGGGCCACCTCCTCCCAGGTCGTCTCGAGGAAGGCGCCGCCGAGGGCGTTCTGCGGGGCGAAGCCGATGGAGTGGACCACGCCGTCCAGTCCGTCGACGTGCTCGCGAACCCGGTCGGCGAGGCTGTCCAGGTGCTCCTGGTTGGTCACGTCCAGTTCGATGACGGGCGCCGGCTCCGGCAGCCGCTTGGCGATCCGCTCGACCAGCGAGAGCCGGCCGAACCCGGTGAGCACCACCTTGGCGCCGTTCTCCTGCGCCAGTTTCGCCACCGAGAACGCGATCGAGGCGTCGGTGATCACCCCGGTGACGAGCAGCCGTTTACCGGCCAGCAATCCAGACAAGGTCTCTCTCCTGAAAAAGTTATCTCGGAACGTCAGTGGCCCATGCCCAGGCCACCGTCGACGGGAAGCACGGCGCCCGAGATGTACGCCGCGCTGTCGCTCGCCAGGAAGGTCACCGCCGCCGCGACCTCGTCGGCGGAGGCGAGGCGACCCGCCGGAACCGCCTTGATGATCTCGGCCTTGCGCGAGTCGGGCAAGACGGCGGTCATCTCGGTCTCGATGAAGCCGGGCGCCACCACGTTCGCGGTGATGTTGCGGGTGCCCAGCTCACGGGTGATGCTACGGGCCATGCCGACCAGGCCGGCCTTGCTCGCCGCGTAGTTCACCTGGCCGGGGCCGCCGTACAGGCCGACGACCGAGGAGATGAAGATCATCCGGCCCCAGCGGGCGCGGAGCATCTTGGCGCTGGCCCGCTTCGCGCACCGGAAGGCGCCGGTCAGGTTGGTGTCGAGGACCCGTTCGAACTGCTCCTCGGACATCCGCATCAGCAGCGTGTCGTCGGTGATGCCGGCGTTGGCGACCAGCACCTCGACCGGGCCCAGCTCGTTCTCCACGAAGGTGAAGGCGGCGTCGACGGCGGACGCGTCGGTGATGTCGCACTGCACGCCGAACATGCCCTCGGGAACGCCGCTGCCGCGGTGGGTCACCGCGACCCGGTCACCCTGCTTCACGAACGCCTGGGCGATGGCCAGGCCGATTCCGCGGTTTCCGCCGGTCACCAGAACGGTGCGAGCCACAGCGCACTCCTTCGTCACGTCGTACCCAGGTAGGGGGTGCCGGGTGGCACCGCAGGGTCACGACAGCCGCACACACGCGCCGTAACCTGCTGGGAATGGAGACTATCGGCCCTGAGTCGCGTGGCGGAGTGATGGGGCCGCTGACTTACCTAACGTTCAAAAGGGAAACGCCGAGGCCACCGGCCAGCAACCGGCGCCTCGTGCTGGCGATGCCGTTGATCCTGCTGGCCCTGGCCGGCCTGGCCGCCATGGCCGGCGCCTACCTCGCATCGAGCCGCGAGATCGACAAGTCCCTGATCGCGGTCATCGCGGTCGGCTCGGTGCTGCCCGTGGTGATCGCCTACCGCCGCCCGGTCCTGGCCTGGCGCCTGACCTTCATCATGCTCTTCGTCGGTTCGGTGAACGTCGGTCCCAGCGAGCCGTGGCCCTGGAACACCGTGCAGATCCTCGGCTCGCTCTTCGTCATCGGCCGGCTCGCGGCGACCCAGCAGTCGCTGATCACCGTCTGGGCCACGACCCTCAGCCTGATCCCGATCTTCCTCTACGCGCCGGACGCCAACGCCTGGGGCGCCGCCGTCCTGACGATCGCGGTCGCCGCCCTCGGCGACACCGTCTCCCGCCGCCGCCGCACCCGGGAACTGATCGCCGAGCAGTCCGAGCTCACCGAACTGGAGCGGGCCCGGCGGGCGGTGCTGGAGGAGCGGGCCCGGATCGCCCGGGAGATGCACGACGTGGTGGCCCACCACATGTCGATGATCGCCGTGCAGGCGGAGACCGCGCCGTACCGGGTCGAGGGGCTGTCCGAGCCGGCCCAGCACGAGCTGGCCGCGATCGCGACCGCCGCCAGGGCCGCGCTCACCGACATGCGGCGCCTGCTGGGCGTGCTGCGGGCCGAGCACACCGAGGCCGACAAGGAGCCACAGCCGGGGTACGACGAGATCACCGCCCTCGTGACCACGGCGCACCGGGCCGGCCTGCCGGTGACCGCTGACCTGCCCGAGCTGACCGACCTGCCCGAGGCGGTAGGGCTCACCGCGTACCGGATAGTGCAGGAAGCGCTCGCCAACGCGGCGCGGCACGCGCCGGGCGGCCCGGTGTGGCTGGTCGCTCGCGCCGACCCCGACCATCTGGAGCTGGACGTCCGCAACGAGCTGACCGGCCCGGTCCGGCCGTCCCGCCACGGGCACGGACTGGTCGGGATGCGCGAGCGGATCACACTGCTCGGTGGTGAGCTGACCGCCGGCCCCGACAGCGACGGCGGCTACCGAGTGCTCGCCCGGATTCCCCGGCAACCGGAGGTGCAATGATCAAGATCCTGATCGCGGACGACCAGGCGATGGTGCGGCAGGGCTTCGGCGCGCTGCTCGGCGCCCAGCCCGACCTGCTGGTCGTCGGCGACGCGGCGAACGGGGCGGCGGCCGTCGAGGCCGCGCGTGAGCTGCGGCCGGACGTCGTGCTGATGGACGTGCGCATGCCGGTGATGGACGGCCTGGAGGCGACCCGGCGGATCATCGGGCCGAAGGTGCTGATCCTGACCACCTTCGACCTGGACGACTACGTCTACGAGGCGCTGCGCGCCGGCGCCAGCGGTTTCCTGCTCAAGGACGCCCCGGCCGCCGACCTGGTGCAGGCGGTCCGGGTGGTGGCGGCCGGTGAGGCGCTGCTGGCGCCGTCGGTGACCCGTCGCCTGATCGCCGAGTTCGCCGCCCGGCCGCACCGCGACCGGCCCCGGCCGGTGGCGCTGAACGCGCTCACCCCGCGCGAGACCGACGTGCTGCGGCTGATCGCCCGCGGCCGGTCCAACACCGAGATCGCCGCCGACCTGGTGGTCGCCGAGCAGACCGTGAAGACCCACGTCGGCCGGATCCTGGCCAAGCTCAACCTGCGGGACCGCGCTCAGGCTGTGGTCTTCTCCTACGAGACCGGGTTGGTTGCCGCTGGAGAGTGACCCGATTTTCTTAAGTCGCGCTTAAGGAGTACGCTCCCAGACGGTTCTCAGGCCCGACGACTGGTGGAGGTGATCGCTGTGCGAGATAGCGATCCTCCTAGTCGCGGCCGGGACACTCGTCAGCCTCGCTGACCAGTTCTCTTCCCCGCGCAGATCCCAGGCCCAGCCCTGCGCGGGTTTCCGGCCGCGACGTGACCCTGACCTCGTTCAGCCCAGTCACCAGCGGAAGTCGGTTCCATCATGAAGAACTTCGTCGCGCCCCTCGGTTTCACCCTGCTCTCGGCGTGGGTCGTCGTGCTGTTCGTGCTCGCCCACAACACCCCCTAGGGCAGCCGCGAGGTCCACAGCAGGCTCATCGCCGCACCGACCAGGCCCAGCAGCAGGCCGGCGGCGGCGTACCACTGTGTCACCTCACGCGGCTCGGTCCGGTGCCCGATCGAGCTGCCCATGTCCTCGTAGACCTGCTTCAGCTCGCTGACCGAGGCCGCCTCGTAGAAGAAGCCCTTGGTGTTCTCCGCCAGCTCCTGCAACGACTGCCGGTCCACCGGCACCCGCTGCACCGAGCCGCGGATGTCCACCACACCGGTGTCGGTGCCGAACGCGATCGTCGACACCGGCACGTTGGCCGCCGACGCCGCGGCCGCCGCGTCCTCGATCGACCGCCCCGACGTGCGATAACCGTCGGAGAGCAGCACGATCCGGGCCGGCGGCGCGCCCTCCGCGCCGTCCGACGGCACCGCGCGGATCGCGTCCAGTGAGGTGAAGACCGCCTCACCGGTCGCGGTCGCCTCGGCCAGCGTCAGCCCGTCGATCGCGCTGACCACCGAGGACCGGTCCTTGGTCGGCGCGACGAGCACGTTCGCCGCCTTCGCGAACGAGACCAGGCCCAGGTTGTAGGTCGGCGGCAACTCGTTGACGAACGCCTTCGCCGCCTCCTGCGCCGCCTCGATCCGGCTCGGCGCCACGTCGTCGGCCTGCATCGACAGCGACACGTCGATGGCCAGCATCACGGTGGCGCGTTCCAGCGGCTGCTCGGTGTCGACCGACGGGCGTGCCGTCGCGGCCGCCAGCGCGCCCAGCATCAGCAGGAAAGCGGCGGCGGAGACGTGCCGGCGCCAGCCCAGGCCCTTCGGGGCGAGCGTGCGCAGCAGGTCGACGTTGGTGAACCGCATCGCGTACTGACGCTTGCGGAACTGCCGCCAGACGTAGACCCCGGCCATCGCCAGGACCGGCAGGATCGTCAGCAGCCACCACGGTTCCAGGAAACGGATCATCGTGTGGTCCCTCGGGTACGGGCGTGACGTTGAGCCGCCACGAAGCGGACCATGTCCAGCAGCCAGTCGGTGTCGGTGCGCAGCCGCAGATGGGCGGCGCCGGCGGCACGCAGCGCGCGGGCGATCGCGGTCCGCTGCTCGCCGGCCGCCTCCGCGTACCGCTGGCGCAGCCTCGGATCGGACGTCTGCACCTCGTGCAGCGCGCCGCTCTCCGGGTCGGCCAGCGTCAGCACGCCGACGTCGGGAAGTTCCAGCTCACGCGGGTCCACGACCTCGATCGCGAGCACGTCGTGGCGGACCCCGAGCTTGCGCACCGGCCGGGCCCAGCCCTCCACCGGCGCCAGGAAGTCGGAGATCACCACGGCCACGCCGCGCCGGCGCGGCGGCCGGTTCAGCATGTCGATCAGGGCGCCCAGGTCGGTGCGGCCCGGCTGGATCCGGGTGCGGGCTATCGCCCGCAGCAACCCCTGCGCCTCCTTGCGGCCCGGCCGCGCCGGCAGGCGCACCACGGGGGCCACCACCGGGTCCGGCGCCGTCGCCGCCTTGCGGCGCCACCAACTCCCGCTCAAACCCCTGTCCGGTACGCCGGAGCCGGTGCCCACGACGGCTCCGATCCGGTTGCCGCCCCGGACGGTGAGGTGCGCGATCGCGGTGGCGGCGGCGATCACCAGATCGCGTTTGAGCCAGCGGGCCGTGCCGAAGTCCAGGCTGGCCGACAGGTCGATGGCCATCCACGTCTCCAGCTCGCGGTCGGCCACCGTCCGGCGCACGTGCGGCAGTGTGGTGCGGGCGGTGACCGGCCAGTCCATCCGGCGCACGTCGTCGCCCGGCCGGTACTCCCGCGACTC
Source organism: Actinoplanes sp. NPDC024001 (assembly GCF_040638955.1). Taxonomy (NCBI): domain Bacteria; kingdom Bacillati; phylum Actinomycetota; class Actinomycetes; order Micromonosporales; family Micromonosporaceae; genus Actinoplanes; species Actinoplanes sp. NPDC024001. Next base: position 33,468 of record NZ_JBEZZB010000065.1, on the reverse strand, counting down.
GCCGGCCTCGCTGCCGGGGCCGGGCAGCAGACCCGCGTAGTCGCCCTGCAGCAGACCGTCCAGCTTGCGGGTGACCAGCAGCTGCAGGCGGCCGAGAACCGCCTCGGCCCGGGCCGACTCGTCCGGGGCCAGAGGCGACGGCGCGCCCGGCGCGGTCATGGTTGGCCGTGCCAGCCGCCGGCCGGCGGATAGCTCTGGCGGGCGTCGAACGTGCCGGCCGGAACACCGCTGGTCGGCTGCACCCCACCGGGCGGCGGGCCACCCGGGACCACCGCCGCGCCGTTGGCCTGCCCGTTCGGTGAAGCGCCCTGGCGGGCCGCGACCGACGGCATCGGGACGGTCTGCATGATCCGGGCGACGATGTGGTCGGCCGGGATGTCGTCGGCGAGCGCGTCGTAGCTGAGCACCAGGCGGTGCCGCAGGATGTCCGGCGCCACGTCGGTGAGGTCCTGCGGCAGGGCGTAGTCACGGCCGCGGAGCAGGGCGAGCGCCCGGGTGGCCCGGACGATGCCGAGCGAGGCGCGCGGGCTGGCACCGTACTGGATCAGCTGGGCCACGTCGGGCATGCCGTGCTGGGCCGGCGCCCGGGTGGCCAGCACCAGTCGCACCGTGTAGTCGACCAGCGCGTTGTGCACGAAGACCTGGTCCGCCCGGCGCTGCAGGGCGAGCAGGTCGGCCGGGGTGAAGACCTGCTTCGGCTCCGGCGCGCTCACCCCCATCCGGTAGACGATCTCCCGCTCCTCGCTGTCGGTCGGATAGCCGACCAGGATCTTCATCAGGAAACGGTCGCGCTGCGCCTCGGGCAGCGGGTAGACACCCTCCTGCTCGATCGGGTTCTGCGTGGCCATCACCAGGAACGGGTCGGGCACCTCGTAGCTCTTGCCGCCGATCGACACCTGGTGCTCGGCCATCACCTCGAGCAGCGCCGACTGCACCTTCGCCGGCGCCCGGTTGATCTCGTCGGCGAGCAGGAAGTTGACGAAGACCGGGCCGAGCTCGACGTCGAAGTTCTCGCTGGACTGCCGGTAGATCCGGGTGCCGACGATGTCCGCCGGGACCAGGTCGGGGGTGAACTGCACCCGGGAGAACGTGCCGCCGACCACCTTGGCCATCGTCTCGACGGCGAGGGTCTTGGCCACGCCCGGCACACCCTCCAGCAGGCAGTGGCCGCGGGCGAGCAGCGCCACGAACATCCGCTCGACCATCCGGTCCTGCCCGACGATGACCCGCTTGACCTCGAACATCGCGCGTTCCAACTGCGACGCGTCGTGCGCGGGCGGCACCGGCGCACCGGCGTCGGGACTAGCCTCGGTCTCGGGCGTGCTCGGCTGCGACACCGGTCCTCCACAACGGTCGTCATGCGCCGGCGCGAATGCCGACGTTCCAAGACTTACACGACACACAACAGCACACGGCTGAGAGGTTCCTAGGAACCGTCCTGGCCAGCCTAGGAGCCGGAGCCGTCACCCGGCCGTCAGCATCGCCGCAATCCGAGGTCATCACGGATTCGGCCGGCCATAGTCCGGTCGTGTTGATCTTTCTGCGCGATCCGCTGGATCGGGCATGGTCACCGGGTGGATACGGAAGCCCGGTAAGCGTGTAGCATTCGACTCGTCGCCGGGCGGCTTCCCCCGTGGCCGCCCGGCGCTCAAACTTCCTCCCCCGCCCGCCCTAGGCTTGGCGACATGGAGCTTCAACCGCAGTGTTCGGCCAAGGGTTGCCGTGCCGAAGCCGTCTGGCAGTTGCGCTGGAACAATCCGAAACTGCACACCCCGGATTACCGCAAGACCTGGCTGGCCTGCGCCGATCACCGCGAAACGCTGGGCTCGTTCCTCGACGCACGCGGTTTCCTGCGCGAGGTCACACCTTTCACAGCGGCGGGAGATGCGGTCATCTCCTAGGCTTCAGATGTGAGCGAGCCGTCCCGCAATGAATATTCGGCCTCCGCGCCGCTAGGCGGCACGCCGGACCGGATGAGCGTCACCGTCGATGCCCTGGAGCCGTGGCCGGACACGGTCGCCTGGCGTCCCGTCTCCCCCAAGCTGATCGTCGTCGAACTGATCGGGCTCGCCGCCTGGATCGCCGTGCTGGTCGCCGGCCTCAGCGTCGGCTGGGTGATCGGCGGCCAGCGGTGGTGGCCGATCGGGATCGGCGCGGTGATCCTGCTGGGCATCTGGCGCGCGGTGATCGAGGCCCGTGCCGTCACCGCCTGGGGCTATGCGGAACGTGACAAGGACCTGCTGGTCCGCCACGGCCTGCTGGTCCGCCACCTGTCCATCGTGCCGTACGCGCGGATGCAGTACGTCGACGTCACCGCCGGCCCGCTGGAGCGCGCGTTCGGGCTCGCCACCGTCCAGTTGCACACCGCAGCCGCGGCGAGCGACGCCCGCATCCCCGGGCTGCCACCGGACGAGGCGTCGCGCCTGCGTGACCGGCTGACCGCCCTCGGCGAGGACCGGGCCGAGGGCCTGTGAGCAGCCCCGGCCTCCCGCCCGCCCCGCCGCCGGGTCACTTCCCCACCGGGCCGCTGCCCGGCGGGCCGTTCCCGCTGCCCGGCGAGCCGCCCACCCCGCCCGAGGGCCGCCAGCGGCTGCACCCGCTCAGCCCGCTGCTGAACGGCGCCAAGAGCATCGTGGTGATCGTCGCCGCGCTCTCCTGGCAGACCTTCAACCAGCTCGGCGCGGCCCACTTCGCCATGGTCGTCGCGGTCCTCGCGGTCGCCGTGGTGATCTTCTCGGTCGTCGGCTGGTGGAACACCGGGTATCAGGTCGTCGGCCGCGAGCTGCGGATCGCCGAGGGCCTGGTCTGGCGGCGCAACCGGGCCATCCCGCTCGACCGCCTGCAGGCCGTCGAGCTGCGCCGCCCACTGCTCGCCCAGCTCACCGGCCTGGCCGAGCTTCGCCTCGAGGTGGTCGGTGGCGGCAAGACCGAGGCGCCGCTGGCCTACCTGACGGTGCGGGACGCGTCTGCCCTTCGCGAGCGCCTGCTGGCGCTCTCCGGTCGTACCCCGAACGGCTCTGCCGCAGCGACCACGGCGGACCCGGCGGCGAACGCCGCCGCGCCCCCGCTGGAAGCCCCGCTCTATCGCGTGCGCAACCAGGATCTGCTGGTCAGCCAGCTGCTCACCCCGCAGGCGATCTTCCTGCCGGTCGGTATCGCCTGGGTGATGACCCAGTTCGTGATGGAAGGCTCGTGGACCTTCATCGGCATCGCCAGCACGGTGACGGCGATGGCCGGTGTGCTGCTCCAGCCGATCCGCCGCGTCCTGCGCGACTGGGACTTCCGCGCCGCCCGCGACCCGGACCATCGGCTGGTGCTGCACTACGGCCTGGTCGAGACTCGCAGCCAGGTGGTGCCGCTGCACCGGGTGCAGACGGTGGCCGTCACCTGGCCGCTGCTGTGGCGCGCCAAACGCTGGCTGCACCTGCGCCTGGACATCGCCGGCTATTCCGGCCCGGAGCCCGGCGACGACAAGAGCTCCGACCGCCTGATGCCGGTCGGCGACATCACCACCGCCCGCCGCCTGGTCGCCGAGGTCTTCCCCGGCGTCGACCTGCTGTCCCTGGCAACGTCTCCGCCACCGGCGCGAGCCCGCTGGCTGCATCCGCTGGCGCTGCGGTTCCACGGGGTCGGCCTGACGCCGGACGTCTTCGTCAGCCGGTGGGGCCGGCTCACCCGCGAGATGAGCCTGGTGCCCTACGCGCGGTTGCAGAGCGTGCGGGTGGTGCAGGGCCCGCTCCAGCGGCGGCTGCGCCTGGCAACGGTCTACGCCGACACGGCGGGCGGCCGGGCCGGCATCGCGCGCGATCGTGACCTGGCGGAGGCCTGGGCGCTGGCCGAGCAGCTGGCAATCCGCGCGCGGCAGGCTCGCAGCCTGATGTCCGCGCCGGGCGGGCCCGCGCATCCCGCGCCGGGCCAGGTTTCCCCGGGGCCGCTCTCCCCGGGTCCGGCCCAACCGGGCCTGGGTTACCCGGCTCCTGCCCAGCCGGGCCTGGGACAGCCGGGTCCGGCCCAGCCGGGCCTGGGACAGCCGGGCCTGGGACAGCCGGGCCTGGGACAGCCGGATTACGGCCAGACCGGGCAGTGGCAGCCGGGCTACCAACAACCCGGCCATGACCAGCGGGGCGCCGCATACCCCGGGAATCTGCCGCCCGGTGCTGTGCCACCTGGCGCCGTGCCTTTCGGCAGCGTGCCCGGTGCTGTGCCGCCCGGCGCCGCGCCGCCTGGCAGCGTGCCCGGGGCTGCGCCGCCTGGCAGCGCGCCCGGGACTGCGCCGCCGGCGGGGTGGTACCCGCCCTCCGGTCCGGCCACGCCGGACGATGAGGCGTACTGGCAGCGGCCCTCGCAGTTTTAAGCTTTGCTGATGGAGCTTCCGGAGTTCGCGCCCGGTCTCAACGCCCGGGTCGAGTTGACGGTCACCGACGCCGACACTGCCCAGTCCCTCGGCTCCGGCGACGTGCCGGTCCTGGGCACGCCCCGGTTGCTCGGCCTGGCCGAGGCCGCCACCGTCGCCGCAACCGCCCGCCAGATGCCCGGCGGCGTCACCACGGTCAGCAGCCGTGTGGAGGTCGAACACCGCGCACCCACCCTGGTCGGCCGCCGCGTCACCGCCCAGGCCACCCTGACCAAGGTGGACGGGCGGAAACTCGTCTTCGAGGTCGTCGTCCACGAGGGCGAGACCCTGGTCGCCGACATCCGGGTCGAGCGGGTCCTGCTCGACCGCCAACAGTTCATCGCCCGCGCCCTCGGCGACTGACCCCGGCGGCCATGGCTGTCCCGGCCACGGTCAAGGTCTATCGCGGGCAGCGGGCTGACTGGGCTGCGGGAGGGCTGGGCTGCAGGTGGGCTGGGCTGTGGGTGGCTCAGAGGAGGGCGCCCCAGCGGCTGGTCAGTTCGGCTGGGGTGGGCATTGCCGTGGCGCCGCCCTTGCGTTCACAGACCAGGCCGGCCACGGCCAGAGCGAAACGGACGTGGCGCTGCCAGCCGGCCAGGTCGGTGGGCAGGCCCTCGTCCAGCAGGCGGCGGATCAGGGCGGCCATCACCGAGTCGCCCGCGCCGGTGGCGTCGATCGCGGCCACCGCGGGAGCGGGCAGGGTTTCCGCGCCGTCGGCGGTGGCCACGTGGGCGCCCGCGGAGCCGCAGGTCACCACGACGGCGCCGGCGCCCAGGGCGCGGATCCGCTGGGCGGCCGCGGCCGGGTCGTTCTCGCCGTAGAGGACCACGGCGTCGGCGGCGCTGAGCTTGACCAGGTCGGCGGTGGCGAAGAACTCCTCCACCAGATCACGGAGCGCATCGATCGCGGCGGCGTCGGGGAGCAGGGTAGGCCGCACGTTGGGGTCGAACACCCGCAGCGGCCCGGCAGTCGCCCAGGCCGATCGGGCGGCCGCCCGGAAAGGCTCGCGGAGCAGGCAGATCGAGCCGGTGTAGAGAACCGCGGCCCCGCCCACCGCGGCGAGGTCCAGGTCACCGGGCCCGAGCAGGGCATACGACGGCGGCTCCCCATAGAACGTGAACGTCGGCTCGGCACCCTCGAAGGTGGTGACCGCGAGCGTCGTGGACACCGGCACCCGCCGCACCGAGGCTCGGCCCACCCCGGCGTCCCGCAGGAAGGCGGCGATCCGGTCACCGAGCACGTCATCGCTGAGCGTCCCGCCGTACTGGACCTCGCCACCGAGCCGGGAAACCCCGACGGCCACGTTGAGCGGGGCGCCACCGATCGCCTGCCGGTAGATCAGCTCGCCGTCGAGATCCGCTTCGAGCAGGTCGATCAGTGCCTCGCCCAACACCATCGCGTAACCCATGCCCGGCCCCTCCCTGTCTCGTCCGGCCTCAGCGTCCCACCCGCCGCGCCCGATCACAGCCTCCCATCCCGGACAGGGTGGGCTCGTGGCGCCGGACGGCGCGGCGCTGCGATCCGCCGGCGGCCGTGGCCCGGGACGGCCAGGCTCGTTCAAAAGGACACCCGATATCAACAGATTTGTCAGAATTTGAGGATGAAAAAGCGCTTGCTTCTCGTCGCCGTCCCCCTCGCCCTGACCATCGGCACGCCGGCCGCGGCCAAACCCGCGGATCAGCCCGCCCCGATCTCGGAGGGCACCTTCCGCACCTGGAGCGAGGCCACCCCGGCCGTCACGTACGACACCGCTGTGGTCCCGCAAGGCGCCACCGCCAAGCTGACCGTCCAGAACACCGGCAGCGCGATGCGCGTCCGGCTGCAGGCCACCGGCCTGGTGCCGGGCCGCACGTACGGCGCCCACGTGCACGTCAACCCCTGCACCGACAAGCCCGCCGAGGCCGGCCCGCACTACCAGCACCGGATCGACCCGGCCGCCGACCCGCAGCATCCCTCCGTCGACCCCGACTACGCCAACCCGCGCAACGAGGTCTGGCTGGACTTCACCGCCAACTCCGCCGGGAACGGCTACGCCGCCAGCGTGCTGCGCTGGCAGTTCAGCGAGTCCCGGCCGGCGTGGTCGCTGGTCCTGCACTCCGAGCGCACCCACACCAAGCCCGGCGAGGCGGGCATGGCCGGCGCCCGGGTGGCCTGCCTGACCCGCACCGCCCTGCCCGCCTACGAGAACGCCCCGGGACGCGGCTAGCTCCATACCGTGCAAAAAATTGTCAGGACCGATGATGGCAAGCATTCGTTACGCTGAATCCACTCGGGAGGAATACGCAGAGGGGAATCATGACCGTCACTCTTGATCGCATCACCCTGCGAAATCATTCGTTCGAGGTCCCGCTGGACCACGCCGATCCGGACAGTGCCCCGATCACTTTCTTCGTGCGTGAGGCGGTGGCGAACGACAAGCGTGACGAAACGCTGCCCTACCTCGTGTTCCTCCCCGGCGGGCCGGGCTATCCCAGCCCGCGCTCGACCGATCCTGTCGGATGGCTCGGTCCCGCCCTGGAGCGTTACCGGGTGCTCCTGCCGGACTATCGCGGGACCGGGCTCTCCAGCCCGGTCGGCCGGCACACCACCCGGGGCCGCGACGCGCAGCAGATCGCCGATCACCTGGCCCACTACCGAGCCGACTCGATCGTGCGGGATCTGGAGACGGTCCGCCCGCAGCTCACCGGCGGCGAGCCGTGGTCGCTGCTCGGCCAGAGCTACGGCGGTTTCTGCGCGGTCTCCTATCTGTCGTTCGCGCCGGCCGGGGTGCGCGAGGCCTTCCTCGCCGGCGGCCTACCGCCGCTGGGCCGCAGCGCCGACGAGGTCTACCGGGCCACCTGTCAACGCGTTCTGGAACGCAACGACGTGTATTTCTCCCGATACCCGGAGGATCGCGAAACGATCGGCCGGATCTGCACGTTGCTGCGGAACAGCGAGATTCTCCTGCCGGACCGGTCACGGCTCACGGTCGAGCGGTTCCAGCACGTCGGCATCATTTTCGGCTATTCCTACGGCATCGACCAGGTCCACTACGCTGTCGAACACGCCTTTGCCGGCGGTGACGAGTTGAGCGACAAATTCCTGTTCGACGTCTATTCGATTCTGTCGTACATCGGTCATCCGTTGTACGCGGTGCTGCACGAGTCGATCTACGCCGACGGCAACCGGCCCAGCCGCTGGGCGGCGGCCCGCGCCCTGGAGGAGTTCCCCGCGCTCTCCCCGGACCATCCGGCGCCGCTGTTCACCGGCGAGACGATGACGCCGGGCCTGTTCCACCACGACCCGGAACTGGTCCCGTTCCGCGACGCGGCCGAGATCCTCGCGCAGCGCACGGAGTGGCCGCCGCTCTACGACTTCGACGCGCTGAAATCGTGCACGGTGCCGACCGCCGCCGCCATCTACGTCGACGACATGTATGTGGATCGCACCTTCTCCGAGGAGACCGCACGGCTGATCCCCAGCGTCCAGCCGTGGATCACCAACGAGTTCCTGCACGACGGCCTGACCAGCCACAGCGACCGGGTGCTGGCCCGGCTGTTCGACATGATGCGGAACCGGGCGAGCTAGGCCGCCTCCTCCGCGTTGCCGCCGGCGCCGCCCACCGGTTCCGGCGGCAGCGCGAAGCGGACCCGCTCCTCGACGGTGAGGCGGCGCAGCCCGAGCCCTTCGGCCTGGGAGAGCGCCGTCTCTGCGGCGAGGGTCATGTCCCAGATCCGGATCACCCCGTCGTCCGAGCTGGTCGCCAGCCGCGATCCGTCGTGCGACCAGTTGAGGCCCCAGATCGGCTCGTCATGGCCGCGCAGCACGGCGACCTCGTGCAGGTCCTGCACGTCCCACAGCCGTACGGTCCGGTCCCGCGCCACACTGGCCAGCCACGTGCCGTCCCCCGGCGACCAGGCGACCGCGTAGACCGGCTCGTCGTGCGCCTCGACCCGGTGCAGCTCCTCCCCGGTCGTGGTGTCCCAGATCCGGATCGTGCGGTCGAACGAGCCGGTGGCGATCCGGCGCCCGTCCGGCGACCACGACGCCGACCAGACGTCGTCGGTGTGGCCGGTCATCACCACGGCGTCCTGACCGTCCTGGTCCTCGATGTGCACGCCGCCGTCCCACAGCACCACCGCGAGCCGGGTGCCGTCCGGCGACCATCCCGCCCAGGTGGTGCCGCCGGGGAAGGACAGCTCCCGCCGGACCCGCCCGTTGGAGCTGTCCCAGAGGTACACCGATCCGCCCTGCGACGCGCTGGCGAGGGTCTTGCTGTCCGTCGACCACGCCACCCAGGCTTTCGACCCCTCCTGCCCGGTGAGGTTGTGCAGGAGGTCGTGGGTCCGGGCGTCCCAGATCTTCACGTCCGCGTCCCGGCCACAGCTGGCGATCATGGTGCCATCCGGTGACCAGGCCGAGTGGTAGACCTCGGCGTCGTGGCCGGTGATGTCGCCGATCGGCCGGCCCACCGCGGTGTCCCAGAGCCGGATGTCCCGGTCGCCGGAGGAGCTCGCCAGGAACCGGTCGTCCGGCGCCCAGGTGACCGCGCGGGTCAGCCAGCCGTGCCGCAGCACGGTCAGCGCGGCGCTCCAGATCCGCACGGTCCCGTCCACTGAGCAGGTCGCGACCTGGGTGCCGTCCGGCGACCAGCTGACGTCGGTCACCGAGCCGTCGTGCCCGCGCAGGACGCTGAGCGGGGTACGGCGGGCCGGGTCCCAGATCATCGTCATCCGGTCGGTCGTGCTGGTCACGATCCGGCCGCCGTCCGGCGCCCAGGCCACCGCCTTCAGCGCGACGTCGTGGCCCTGCAGCTGGTCCAGTTCCTCGCCGGTCTCCGGGTCCCAGATGCGCAGGCTCCAGTCCTCCGAACCGCTGGCCAGGCGGGTGCCGGCCGGCTCCCAGTCGACGCTGGTGACCGGCCGCTGGTGCCCGGTCAGCTCCCGCGGAGGCCCGTCGAAGGGCGCCCGCCAGACCCGAACGGTCCGGTCCGCCGAGCCGCTGGCGATCGCGGTGCCGTCCGCCGACCAGGCGACCGCGGTGACCCGGCCGCCGCCCGCCAGCACCCGGGACGGGGACATCGGCTTGCGGACGTCCCAGACGTGCACGGTGCCGTCGGCGTGCCCGGCCACCAGCGCGTGGCCGTCGGGTGACCACGCGACGCTGGTCACGGCGTCCGCGCTGATGCGCAGCACCACCGGCGCGGTGGAGGCGGCGACGGTCCAGAGGCGGACCGTACCGTCCTGGGAGCCGCTCGCCAGCCGTACCCCGTCGTGGTCCCAGGCGACGGCCGTGACCGGACCGCTGTGGCCGGCGAGCGCGGCGATCTCGTCGCCGCCGGCGGCGTTCCAGAGATGGACGAGGTGGTCAGCGCCGGCGGCGATGCGCAGACCGTCCGGCGACCAGGCGACGGCCTGGAGCGGCCCGCCGCCGTGCAGCACGGCCCGGAGCCGGCTCACCGCCAGCGCGGACGTCAGGACCTGCCGGCACAGCGGCGTCAGCGTGTACTCCCGGATCGCCGCGAGCGCCGCCATGATCGCCAGCTCGGGTTCCCGGCCGACGTGTTCCAGTATCCGGTCGGCCACGACGTCGGCGGTGCGGTGCACGATGGCCCGGTCGGTCATCGAGGACGCCTCGATCAGGTCGCGCGTCAACGGCGAACCACCGTCGCCGGACTTCGCCCAGTTCCGCGCCATGCGCAGCCGTTCGCCGGTGAGCAGGTAGTCGGCGAGCCGGCCGGACTCGTGCCACTCCTTGGCCCAGTCCTCGATCTTGCCGCGCAGCTGCAGGTCGGCGTTCCGGACGGCGACCTCGTCCTTCAGCGGCGGCCAGGTCTCGATCAGCGACTCGTGCGCGACGTGCACCGTCCGCTGTCCCTCGGCGTCCTTGTCGCTGGTGAGCAGCCGGGCGTCGACGAAGGCGTCCACGATGCGCTCCTCGGACTCGCTCAGCCCGGATCGCCGCAGCCGCTGGCGGGTTGCCGTGCCGCCCTCGACCCGCACCAGTTTGAGCAGGCATTGCAGCACTTCCCGCTCGGTCAGCCCGTGGGCGCCGAGGTCGGCGACGACCCGGTTGGCCTGTTTCGTGAGGGCGCCGTCGACCTTTCCGATCTCCTCGTAGTCGGTGTCGGTGATGACCTTGCCGCGGTGCGCGCGCTGCCACAGCTCGTACAACGTGTAGGCCAGCAGCGGCAGCGCCTCGCCGCTGCGGGCGTCGTCGACGATCCGGTTGATCAGGCTGGGCGGGTCGAAGGTGATTCCGGCCTGTTTGGCCGGTTCGTTGACGACCTCGAAGAGCGCGGTGCGGTCGAGGAAGCCGACCGCGACCGGCTGCTGGAAGAGCGCGGCGTGCGGGGAGTTCAGAAACGAGGTGAGGAACTCGGACCGCAGCGAGGTGACGACCCACAGCCAGCGATGATCGGTCAACGCGCGCTCGATCAGCGTCATGAACTCGTTGCGCTGCTCGGTGCCGGAGAGCGTGAAAAGTTCCTCGCCCTGGTCGATGACGAGCAGCACGTGGGCGCGGGCGCCCTGGTGGGTGCGGATCTGGCGGAGCCGGTCGTCCAGCGCACGAGGGTCGGTGGCGTCCACGGAGGCGACCTCCACCCTCGGTTCCGCGGACGCCAGCGCGACGGCGAGGCTGCGAATCGGGCTGTGTTCCGGCACGAACGGCGGCACCACGGCCCATTTGCCGCGCCGCTGGGTCAGGTTGGGCACCAGGCCCGCCTGCAGGAGCGAGGACTTGCCGCTGCCCGACGGCCCGACCACCGCGATGAACCGGGAGGCCGGCGAGTCGGAGCCGAACTGTGTCCGATCCAGCAGCAACTGCACCTCGGCCTTGCGGCCCCGGAACACCGCCGCCTCGTCCTCGGTGAAGGCGTCCAGACCCGGGTACGGCGACCGGTCCTCCTTCCACTGCAGGCCGGGAGCGATGGGCCGATTCAGACGGTGCTGCCAGATCCGCATGATGACGAGCGCGAGGATGGTCGCCAGCAGCAGCGGGCCCGACCAGGCCCGGATCAGCTGAACCGCCCGCGGAACCCGGCCGTTGTCGTCGGTCGCGTAGTTGGTGGCCACACCCAGCAGCGCGACCAGCAGGATGGAGAGAAGCTCGGGGAACAACGGGGCGCGGCGCACGGGGCTCCTCGGGGAACAGGCTGCCTCCACAGTATCGGCCCTGGACACCTTGGACGGCCCGCTGTTAGGTTCCGGCTCATAGACTGCGTTGACTAGACAGGGAGCCGACATGCCCCACAGCGCACCATTCAACGACAGCGCACCGATCAACGTTCACGCGATGCGTGCCGAGCCCGGCGCTGTCGCCGGTGGGGCCGCATGGTTCGCCGAGCCCGGCGCTGTCGCCGGTGGCGCGGCCTGGTTCGCCGAGCCCGGCGCTGTCGCCGGCGGGGCCGCCTGGTTCGCCCAGCCGCAGGACGCGCGGGTGACCGCTTCCGACACCGCCGCCACGCTTCGCACCCTCCCGTCCGATGTCCGGCGCCAGCGCCTGAGCTCCCTGGTGGACAAGGCCACCGGTGACTTCCGGCTCTGAGACGGAGACGACGCCGGCGCCGCAGGGCGCCGGCGTCGACGTCTATCTGGCCGGCCTGGGCCTGCGGCCGTCGCACATCACCCCGGAGACCAGCCGGGCGCTGGCGAGGTGCCGGCGCATCCACCACATCAGCTACGTTCCCGGCACCGACGAGCTGCTGCGGCAGTACTGCGACGACGTGGTGGACCTGCGGTCGCTCTACGAGTCCGGTTCCGACCGCCTGGAGACCTACAAGGCACAGGCCACCGCGGTGCTGGACAGCGCCATCGAACAGGGCCCGGTGGGCCTGGTGGTCTACGGCCACCCGCTGATCCTCGCCATGCCGTCGATGTTCGTGCTCCGGCTCGGCAGCTCGCTGGGCCTGCGGGTCCGCACGCTGCCGGCGGTCTCCGCCCTGGACTGCCTGCTCGCCGACCTCGGCATCGACCCCACGGTCACCGGCATGCAGATGCACGAGGCCACCGACCTGTTGCTCTACCAGCGCCCGATCGTGCCCGGCTGCGCGACGGTGCTGTGGCAGGTGGGTTCGCTCGCCACCAGGCTGCACGTCACCGTTGGGCACAGCCGCCCGGAAAGGCTCATGCCGCTCCGGGATTACCTGCTGCGCTTCTACCCGCCCGACCACGAGGCCGTCTCGGTCTCCACGGCGGTGACCGAGGACGAGCCACCGGAGCTGCTTGCGCTACGGATCGGCGAACTGCCCGAGCACAGTGCCCGGCTGCACCTGGGCGCGACGCTCTACATCCCGCCGGTGAAGTCGGCCGGTCCGGTCGACGAGGCGCTGGCCGCGAAGCTGACCAGCACCGATCACCTGCGATCCATCGTGGAGACCACCGGGTAGGGCTCGCCGGTCACCACCTGCGAGCGGACCCCGCGCGGGCTCACCGGCACGTCACCGGCCACGGTCACCCGGTACAGCCGGCGGGGCAGATCGAGGTGGTCGAGGTCGGACGGCGCCAGGTGCGCGGTGGCCCGGTTGTCCCAGAACGCGACGCTGCCCGGCGCCCAGCGGAACCGCACGGTGAACGCCGGCATCGACATGCGCTCGAAGAACAGGTCGAGCAGGCGCCGGCTTTCCATCGCGTCGAGACCCACGATCCGGCTGGTGAACATCGGGCTGACGAAGAGCGCGCGTTCACCGGTCTCCGGATGCACCCGCACCACCGGGTGGATCGCCGAGTGCGGACGGGCCCGGACGATCTCGCCGTACCCGTCCTTGGGGTTGGGGGCGGCCTCGGCCGCCATGAAGCGGTGCTCGGCGGTCAGCTGGTCGGCCATCTCCTGGATGACCGGCGACAACGACTCGTACGCCGCGACCGTGTTGCTCCAGGTGGTGTCCCCGCCGAACTCCGGCACCACCTCGGCCCGCAGGATCGCCGCCGCCGGCGGGTTGACCAGCGGCGTCAGATCCGTGTGCCAGCCCGCCAGCGGGCTCTTCATGCCGCGGCGCCGCTCCCGGTTGTCGATCCCGTAACGCCGGGCGTAGAGCTGCGGGTCGAGCGTCAGCACCTCGGGGAAGCCGTCGGGGGTCTCGTCCTCGTAGAGGTGCGCGCATGTCAGGTCGCCGAACCGGCGGGCGAAACCGACGTGATCAGCGTGGGTGAGCCGCTGGTTCCGGAAGAACAGCACCCGGTGGGTCAGCAGCGCCGCCCGCAGCTCGGCCACCACCTCACCGGGCAGGTCCCGGGTGAGGTCGACGCCGTCGACCTCCGCGCCGATGCGACCGGCGACCCGGCGGACGGTGAGCAGGCTGGTGTCCGTCATGGCGTCACCATATCGACGCGCTCCGCTACGAGGAACCCTTCAGCGAGCTGAGCGGCACGGAGCCCATCCGCAGCAGTTCGGCGTGTGCGGTGGCCAGCGGGACGCCGTCGCGGACCCTGGCGGCCACCCAGTCGGCGATGATCTCGGCGCCGACCGCGTAGCCCAGCGCCTGGCCCGGCCAGGCCACGTAGCGGACCACCTCGCGGCGGACCGCCTCGGGGTCGATGCCCACCTCGGCCACCATGAAGGCCACCGCCTCGTCGATGCTCCAGCCGCGCACGTGCAGGCCGACGTCGATGACCAGGCGGGCGGCCCGCCAGCGCTGGTGGGCCAGCAGGCCGAACTCCTCGAGCGGGGACACCTCGATGCCCATCTCGGCGGTGAGCCGCTCGGAGTAGACGGCCCAGCCCTCGGTGAACGCGTTCACCATCAGCAGGCGCAGCACCTCGGGCAGCGCCTCGTTCTCGTCGAGCAGCGCCAGTTGCAGGTGGTGACCCGGGACGCCCTCGTGCATGGCGAGCGGCAGGACCTCCCACTCGCGGGCGTGCGGCTCGCTGCCGTTCACGTACAGATAGCCGGGGCGCCCGTTGGCCTTGGAGGACGGGCCGTAGAACGCCGGCGGGCCGACCAGCGCGTGTGCCTCCGGCATCGCCACCACCTCGGACGGCGTCTCCGGGACGGTGTCGATGATCCGGGGCAGCGCCTCCACCAGGCGGGCGTGCACGACACGGACCCGCTCCAGGTAGTCGTTGCCGGTGGCGAAGGCGGGCACGTCCGCGTACCCCTCGTCGCGCAGCTGGATGAACCTCGCCCGGGAACGGTCGAGGATCTGCCGGCCGAGTTTCTCCAGCTCGTCGGGGGTCAGCGCCAGGCTGGCGCCGGTGTAGGTGGCCTCCGCGTACCACTCGGCGCCGTCCGGGCGGCCGGGCATCGGGGACGCCTCGGCCGCGCTCGGCAGGGCCGCGACCGCGACCTCCCGCAGGGTGGTGAGCCCGGCCAGGGCGCCGTCCATGAGCCCGGCCGGCACCTCGCGGCCGGCGTCGGTGAACGGCCGCGACAGCGGCTCCTTGCCGGCCCGCAGGTCCCCGATGAGCGAGTCCACCTGGGCCAGGAACGCCTCCAGAACCGGCCGGGAGCCCTGGGTCCCGGCCACCTCGGCGGCGACCTCGTCGCAGTACGCCGGGAACGCGGCGAGCCGCTCGGCGAACCGTTCCGCGGCGGGGTCGAGCCCCATCGGCCACATGTCGGCCGCCCAGGCGAGCCGGCCGACCGGCCCCGTCATGTGGTTGAGGATCCCGATGTCGCACCGCGCCACCAGCGACCGCGTGCAGGTCACGTGGTAGAGCGCCACCGCCGTGACCGGATCGTCGCCGGGCGCCGCGCGCAGCTCGGCGATCAGCTCGTCGGCCTTGGCGAGGGCGGCGGCCCGCCGCTCACGGTTCACCGCCTCCCATGGCACCGGAGGAAGGTGCCCGGCCTCGACGGCGGCGTCCGGCTGGTTCTCCCAGACGAAGGTCAGGCAGCGCTGCGCGAGGTCGTGCGACATCGGGGTTCGGCCTCCACGGGGGTGAGATCAGAGGTGGACGAGCTCGGTGGGCAGGGTGTTGAACCGCTCGGCGCCGTTCTCGGTGCACACGACGATGTCCTCGATGCGCGCGCCGAACCGGTCCTTCCAGTAGACGCCCGGCTCGATCGAGAAGGTCATGCCGGCCTCCAGGATCAGCTCGTTGCCAGCCACGATGTACGGATCCTCGTGCCCCTGCAACCCGATCCCGTGCCCGGTCCGGTGCAGGAACAGCTCGCCGTACCCCGCCTCGGTGAGCACGTCGCGGGCGACCGCGTCGAGGTCCTGCGCGGAGATGCCCGGCCGGACCGCCTCGATGGCCGCCATGTGCGCCTTGCGCAGCACCTCGTATCCGGCGCGGAACTCGTCCGGCACGGTCGGGCCCAGCACATACATCCGGGTGCAGTCGGAGCCGTAACCGTCCGGCATGGCGCCGCCGATGTCGACCACCACGATGTCACCGTCGTTGATCACCCGGCTGGAGCTCTCGTGGTGCGGGCTGGCGCCGTTGGGCCCGGAGCCGACGATGGTGAACTCCACCGTGGCGTGGCCCACCTCGCGGATCGCCTGGGCGATGTCGGCGGCCACCTCGTCCTCGGTACGGCCGGGGCGCAGCCACTCGCCCATCCGCTTGTGCACCTCGTCGATGGCCTGGCCGGCCCGGCGCAGCGCGGCGATCTCGGCCGGCGTCTTGCGGATCCGCAGCTGGGTCAGCACCTGGTTGGCAAGGCCGAAGGTGGCCTTCGGCAGGACCGCCTGCAGGCCCAGCACCTTCTCCGCCCACATCTGGTTGGACAGGCCGAGCGACGGCGCGGCGAAGTCCTTCAGCGCGTCGGTGACCAGCGGGAACGGGTCGACCCCGTCGGGGTAGTCGACGAACTGCAGCCCCAGGTTCACCGCCGGGGAGGCCTCGGCGGCGGGCCGCTCCAGCCGGGGCACGATCAGCGTGCCCGGCCCGCTCACCGGCAGCACCAGGCAGGTCAGCCGCTCCAGCGGGAGGGCGTGGTAACCGGTCAGGTATCGCAGGTCGGGGCCGGGAACGACGAGCAGGGCGTCCAGCCCGGCGTCGGCCATCGCGCTCTGAGCGGCGCTCAGCCGCTCGCTCGTGAAGAGGTCATCGTCGCTCATCGGGCCAGCCTAACGGCCCGCCGGACGCGATGATCCGAGGTGGGTACGCACGAAGTCCAGCTCGAATTCGGCCAGGTGGCGGGCCAGTTCACCGGTGACCATGTGGGTCGCGCCGGGCAGCGGCAGGACCGAGTGCGGGTGGCCCTGCTGCAGCAGCTCGGCGGAGAGCCGCAGGGTGTGCGCGGCGACCACGTTGTCGTCGGCCATGCCGTGCACCAGCAGCAGCGGGTTGCGCCGCCCGCCGGGCGCTTCCCGCTTGGCCAGCTCGATCAGCGACTGCTTGGCGTAGACACCGCCCGGGTCGTCGGGCAGGCCCAGGTAGCGCTCGGTGTAGGCGGTGTCGTACAGCGCCCAGTCGGTGACCGGCGCGCCGGCGATGCCGCAGGTGAACACGTCGGGCCGGGCCAGGACGGCGAGGGCGGACATGTAGCCGCCGAACGACCAGCCGCGGATCGCGACCCGGCTCATGTCCAGGTCGGGGTGCTCGGCGGCAAGCGCCTTCAGGGCGTCCACCTGGTCGGGCAGCACCACGTCGGTGACCTGCTGGTACATCGCCTTCTCGAAGCCGGGCGAGACGCCGGTGGTGCCACGGTTGTCGATGGAGACGACGGCGAAGCCGCTCTCCGCCCACCACTGCCGCTCCAGCCAGACCGCGGGCTGCGCCCGGACCATCTGGTGGCCGGGACCGCCGTAGACGTTCACCAGCACCGGCAGCGGGGTGCCGGGCACGTGCGAGCTCGGGTAGAGCACCCCGGCCGGCAGGCGCCGCTCGGTCACCCGGGTGATCCGCGGGCGCGGAGCGTACGGGAAAGGCGCCGCCATCGACCGCAACGTCCCCAGCGTGCTCTCCCCGCGCCGCACCGTCCACACGGTCCCGTCGCCCTCGGCGGCGGCCGACCCGACGGCCAGCACCCCGCCGCCGGTGACCGCGGTGTGCACGCCACGCTCGGTGGTGATCCGCCGCGGGGCGCCGGAGCCGTCCGCGGCGACCGCGTAGACGTGCTGCTCGGCCGGGTCGTCGGTGGCCAGGACCAGCAGCTCGGCCGCGTCGCCCTCGCCGAGGACGCCGAGGATCGCCTGCACGTAGAGCTCGTCCGAGGTGATCTGCCGGTCGCCGACGTGCACCGCGCGCACGTCCTTGCCCTGGTCCAGCCCGTCGCGAACGACGGCCAGCTCACCGCTGGGCAGCACGGCCGGCGAACCGGGGACCATCTCGATCCAGCGGCTGTCGGTCAGCTCCGCGAGCACGGTGGTCTCGCCGGTGGCGGCGACCCGCAGCACCTGGCCGCGCTGCTGGCGGCGGTCGAGCACGGACAGGACCGGCTCGTCGCCGCTGAACTCGGCCGTCACCACGTACGGATAGGTGTCGCTGTCCCAGCGCACCGCGATCGGCGACTCGCCCGGCGTGACCAGGTAGAACTCGACGATCGCGTTGATCCCGCCGGCCGGCGGGTAGGCCACGCTGGTGGCCGCGCGGCCCGGCTCGGCCGGGTCGTGCAGGTGCCATTTCGGCACGCCGGACTCGTCCACCCGGGCCGTCAGCAGCCGCCCGCCGTCCGGCGACCACCAGTAGCCACGGAAGCGGTGGAACTCCTCGGCGGCGATGAAGTCGGCCATGCCCCAGCTGACGCCTTCCGGCTCGGCCGGGCTGACGGCCGTGTCACCGGCGGCGTCCAGGACGTGCAGGGTGCCGTCCGACACATAGGCCACCCGCTTGCCGGAGGCGTCCACGCGCGGGTCGAAGACCGGCCCGGCGGTGGGCAGCGCCTCGATCTCGCCGGTCCGCCGGTCGGCCCGGAACAGCTCACCGTCGTAGGCGAAGACGGCGACCGCGCCCGCCGCGTCGACCGCGAAGGCGCCGATGCCGCCGGAGACCAGCCGCAGCCGCTCCCGCATCGCCCGCTCGGCCGCCGGCAGGTCGGCGTCGCCGCCGCTGCGGGGCAGTTTCGCCGGGTCCGCCAGCAGCGACTCGGCGCCGGTCGCCGGGTCGAACACCCACAGCTGGTCGGCGGACTCCTCAGCGCTGGCCGACCGCAGGAAGAACACCGCACTGCCGTCGCTGGTCACGGTGACCTGGCGGGGTGCCCCGTTGGTGAAACGCCTGGTCCGCGCATAGCGCGCGGGGAACTCGGCCCACGTCCTGGCGGCGTCCTGCTCGATGCTCAACAGCGTTTCCTTCCCTGCGGCGGCCGGGTTGTCCGGTCCGGTCCGGCGATCGGCTTCACCCTACTCGGCGCGACCGCGCGGCGAATGCCGTCAGGAGGGCCGGTGTGATCGACGCTGCCGGCCGGATACGTGTCTCTGACGAGGGCCGCCGGGCCGGTTCGTCAGGAGCCGGCCCGGTAGTCCGAGACCGTCCAGCACTGCGCCTCGGCGGGCGTCTCGCCGACGTTGATGGTGACCTTCACCGGGTGCCCGTCGGTGGTGTCGAAGGTGGTCGCCACCTCGGCGCCGTCCTCGGTGGCGGTGCCGGCCATCTCGACCAGCTGGCCGAGCGTGGGCACCTCGATCTCCTCACCCTCCTGGCCGGTGACCGGGCCGAGGTCGACCTCGGCGCTCGCCGACGGCGCCGCCTGCCCGCCGATCCGCTCCGACTTGGTCACCGCGCCGCCGGCCACGCTCACCTGGTAGCGGCCGAACGGCGCGCCCTCGTCACAGCCGAAGGCCATCGTGTACGAGTACGCCGCGGGCTCGCTCCACGCGGGGGCGGCGCCGGCCGGCGCCGCGGCCGAGGAGCTGGACGGCGCCGGATCCGTGAACGCGGGCTTCTTCTCCTCCGGCGAGCTGCACCCGCCGGCGAGACCCACCAGAACCAACGCGCACAGGGCACGCTCGACCCGCACCACGACCTCCGCTCTCGGGCCGCCGCGCACCGGGGGCCACCCGGCGCAATCTAGCGCAGCCCCGCACCCCGGCAGCGTCCCGCCTGCTCAGTCGACGTCGCTGACGAAGACCGCCACCGAGCGGGCCGGCACGGTCAGCGTCACACCGTCCTCCTCGATCTTGGCGGTCGCCTCGCGCAGCACCGGGTCGGCCGACTCGGCCAGCTCCGGGTGCGGCCCCAGCTCCCCGACGTCGGCCGTGAGGCGCTGCCGGGTCTCCTCCTCGGTGGCGTTGAAGACCACCACGATGGAGCGCCACCGCGGATCCAGGCCGGTCCCGTCCAGGCACATCACGATGACGCCGGGGCTCTCCTGCGGGCCGCCGAGCGGGAACGTCAGGCGTCGCTGCACCTCCTCGGCGGTGGGCAGGCCGAAGACCGGCGAGGACCGCCGGATCCGCAGCAGCTCGCGGTAGCGCTCGGCGGTCAGGGTGATCGCGTCCGGCGGCGCGACCAGCGACGGATCGGCGAGCAGCGGCCGGGCGAACGACCACTTGTCGCCGTTGTCCTCCTCGGGTGGCAGGCCCAGGCCGAAGCCGTTGCCCAGCTCCGGGTCCCAGCGGATCTGGTTGAACCAGTCGCCGGAGTTGAACGAGTTGCGGTCCAGCGACTTGGAGCGCAACCGCTCGCTGCCGAGCGCGACGAAGCCGGCGCCCTGGCTCAGCACCACCGTCGCGAGAGCCAGCACCTGCATCCGGGCCCGGTCCAGCGCGGGGGTGCCGACCGGCAGCTTGAACGCCATCGCGTCATAGAGGATCTCGTTGTCGTGGGCGTCGACGTAGTTGACCGTCTCGCCGGGGTCGTGCGCGTACCCGCTCGGGGAGCCGTTGTACTCCACCTGGGCGCCGCTGCGCTCGGCGCCGGTGTGGGTGACGAACCGATAGCCGGCGAGGCCACCGGAGAGCCCCACCTTGATCTGGTCGTGCAGCCACAGCGGGGTGTGCGAGCCCAGCCCGGTGGCGAACCCCCGCACGCCCGGGTCGTCGCCGAACGAGCCACCACCGCGCACCGCGTCGCGCAGCCGGTCGTTGAACGTGCCGATCCCGGTGCCGGCCATGTTGACCTGGGTGGCCTGGGCGAACCGAGCGTCGTACGCCACCTCGCCGAAGTTCCACCCCTCGCCGTAGAGGCAGATGCTCCGGCCGTGCTCGCCGAGCCGGTCCAGCGCGATCCGCGCCTCCAGGATGTTGGCCCGCGGGTGGTGGCCCATCAGGTCGAACCGGAAGCCGTCCACCCGGTACTCCCGGGCCCAGGTGACCAGCGAGTCGATCACCAGCTTGCTCATCATCATGTGCTCGGTGGCCGTGTTCGGGCAGCAGGTGGACTCGGCGGTGCTGCCGTCGGCGAGCAGCCGGTGGTAGTAGCCCGGCACGATCCGGTCGAGCACGCTGAACCGGTCGAGGCCGTCGCCCATGGTGTGGTTGTAGACCACGTCGAGGACCACCCGCAGGCCGGCGTTGTTGAGCGCGGCGACCAGCGAGCGCATCTCCAGGATCCGGGCGGAGCCGGCCGGGTCGGTGGCGTAACCGCCCTCCGGCGTGGTCCAGTGCCACGGGTCGTAGCCCCAGTTGTAACCGTCCCGGTCGGCGACCGCCATCACGGCGCGCTGCTGCTCCGGCGAGTCCGGCGGGAAGGAGGCGAGGTCGCAGGCGGGCTGCGCCTGGTCGGCCCGGCGGTCCGGGACGGTGGCGAAGTCGTTGACCGGCAGCAGGTGCACGTGGGTGAGCCCGGACTCGGCGAGCGAGCGCAGGTGCCGCATCCCGTCCGAGCCGGGGTGGGTGAAGGCGAGGTAGGTCCCGCGGTCGCGGGCCGGGACCGAACCGTCGAAGATCGAGAAGTCCCGGACCGACACCTCGGCGATCTGCATCCGGGCGGGCGCCACCGCCGGCGGTTTGACCAGGGTGTCCCACCCGGGCGGGCGGAGCGCCGGATCGGCGAGGTCGACCAGCTGGCTGTGCGTGGAGTCGGTGGCCAGCGACACCGAGTACGGATCGGTGACGCTGGTGGTGACCACCCGCTGGGCGGCCGGATGCCACACCTGCACGCGGTAGCGGTAGTAGCGGCCCAGCCATTTGCGCTTGCCGATCACCGACCAGACGCCGGTCACCGCGTCGCGCTCCATCGGCGTCAGGCGCGGCTCGTCGCCGGGCTCGCGGAACAACTCCAGCTGCACGTCACGGGCGGTCGGCGCCCAGACCGAGAGCTGTGGGCGCTCGTCGTCGAGCAGCACCGGTCCCAGCTCGGCGTCGGCGGCATCCGCATACAGATCGTCGAGGACACCGGCCGGCTGCACGCCGGTCAGCGCGGCCACCCGGCCGGCCGCGTCCCGGCCGGCCACCAGCAGCTGGCCGCGCAGCAGCTCGCCGAGGGCGGCGTCGCCCAGCTCGCGCACGGCGAAGGCCCGGTAGGCCCGCAGGTGCGGGAAGCGCCGGCTCTGCGCCTGGAACAACCCGCCCGGGCGGGGCACCAGAGCCAGCTCGTCATCCTCACCGGTCAGCTCGGTGCCGTCGCGGCGCAGCTCACCGTCGGCCGAGGCGACCAGGGTGAAGGTGTCGGCGCGGGCGGCGAACCACTCGGGCAGCGCGATGGTGCCCCGGTCGAGGAAGACCGCGAGCGAGCGGGCCGGGTCCAGCTCGGGGCCGAGGGTGCCCAGGTCGGGCCGGACCGGGGCGGCCACGCCGGCGAGCAGCCACACCTCACGGCAGGTGGTCAGGTCGAGCCGCTGGTCGTCGGGGAGGTCCTTGTCGTCGCCGCGGTGCACCACGAAGCGCAGGCCCACGGCGTCGGCCCGGACCGGCACCTCGAACACCGCGCCGAACGCGTCGAAGCGGGTGGGCTGCCGCGGCGTACCCCACCGGGTTTTGTCGTGGCGCTCGACGCCCTCCCAGCAGTGCAGGCCCCAGCCGCTGTAGTCGCCGTCCGGCCGGCGGTAATGGATCACGGCGAAGCCGGGATCCGGCGCCGGGGCCGGCGTCGGTGGCTCGAGCGCGACCCGGCGGTCGTTGGCGCGCAGCCAGACCTCCGAGGTCGTCCCGACATCGACCCAGCGGTCCAGGTCGACGTCTTTCGCGCCGTAACGGTGCACCACGAGGAAGCCGATCTCGCGCGCCTCGGGAGCGAGCCGCACCCAGGCGAAACGCCCGTAGGAATCCTCACCGGCGAACGGTGTGCCCTCCGGATAGACCGTCTCGGAACCGGCCGCGACGTCTCCCCACGCGTGCAGGGACCAGTCGGCGTAGTCACCGTCGGCGCGGTGGTAGTGCACGATGAGCCATTGCGGACGGGGCCGATGATGCGGCGGGGCGGTCGCAGTGATCTCGATCATCGTCACCGGACCATCGTCGCACCGGCCTGTGACGTTTTCAGCGCGTGCCGGAAAGAGCCGGAAAGAGGCGGAGTTAGGGATCCGGATCAGCGGGTAGTGATGACCGCAGTGATGTGCGGCCCGTCGGCATCGGTGCGCACCAGGTAGCGATACCGCTCGCCGGGCACCGACTCGCCCCGGTCGTCGAGGTACTCCCACTCGACCGCGACCAGGCACAACGAGGCGGGGAGCGGCAGCACCTCGGCCAGTTCGGCGTGGGCGGCCACGATCCGCTGCTCCCGGTACGCGGGCGCCGCCCCCAGGAAGGAGAGAGCCACCGCCGCCGGCGAGCTGAAGGTGAAGCTGTAGGTGTCGGAGACGACGATTCCCGGCAGCGTGTGGCAGCCGGCGATGACGGCGACGTCGCCCGTGGTGAGGGCGGTGCCGTAACGCCCGAAGAAGTCGGCGAGCTGGTCGAGTTCGGCCGGGGCAGTCATGGC
The DNA here is from genome assembly GCF_040638955.1 of Actinoplanes sp. NPDC024001. Classification (NCBI taxonomy): domain Bacteria; kingdom Bacillati; phylum Actinomycetota; class Actinomycetes; order Micromonosporales; family Micromonosporaceae; genus Actinoplanes; species Actinoplanes sp. NPDC024001. Next base: position 10,407 of record NZ_JBEZZB010000065.1, on the reverse strand, counting down.
GCGCGGATTCCCAAGGATCGACGCCCGCAAACCTCGGCCCGCGTGACCTGCGCGGACTGAGAGGATCGGCAGGTGGACCCCGCCTTGCGATAGCTAGCAAGACGGACGTACGGTTTACGGGAGACGCACAACCGAGAGTTAGGCAAACCTAACCCGAAGGTCGCCCTTTCGGTGCGAAAGACTTGACTTCCAGTCGCTGGGTGTGAAGGAGATGACGGTGGCCAGCCTCGACACCTTTGGTGCGAAGAGCGAGCTGCGCGTCGGAGACGCGAGCTACGAGATTTTCACGATCGACAAGGTGAAGGGGCACGAGCGCCTGCCCTACTCCTTGAAGATCCTCCTGGAGAACCTGCTGCGTACTGAGGACGGCGCGAACATCACCGCCGACCACATCAACGCACTCGGCAGCTGGGACCAGAACGCCGACCCCAGCGTCGAGATCCAGTTCACCCCGGCACGGGTGCTGATGCAGGACTTCACCGGCGTTCCCTGCGTGGTCGACCTGGCCACGATGCGTGAGGCCGTGAAGGACCTGGGCGGCGACCCGACCAAGGTCAACCCCCTCGCCCCGGCCGAGCTGGTCATCGACCACTCGGTCATCGCCGACCTGTTCGGCCGCGAGGACGCCTTCCAGCGCAACGTGGAGCTGGAGTACCAGCGCAACCGCGAGCGCTACCAGTTCCTGCGCTGGGGCCAGACCGCGTTCAACGAGTTCAAGGTCGTCCCGCCCGGCACCGGCATCGTGCACCAGGTCAACATCGAGTACCTGGCCCGCACGATCATGGAGCGCAACGGCCAGGCCTACCCGGACACCGTGGTCGGCACCGACTCGCACACCACCATGGTCAACGGCCTGGGCGTGCTGGGCTGGGGCGTCGGCGGCATCGAGGCCGAGGCCGCCATGCTCGGCCAGCCGGTCAGCATGCTGATCCCGCGGGTCGTCGGCTTCAAGCTCTCCGGCGAGGCGCCGGCCGGCACCACCGCCACCGACCTGGTGCTCACCATCACCGAGATGCTGCGCAAGCACGGTGTGGTCAGCAAGTTCGTCGAGTTCTACGGCCCCGGCGTGAGCGCGGTGCCACTGGCGAACCGGGCCACCATCGGCAACATGTCGCCGGAGTACGGCTCCACCGTCGCGATCTTCCCGATCGACGAGCAGACCATCGAGTACCTCAAGCTGACCGGCCGCACCGAGCAGCAGGTCGCGCTCGTCGAGGCGTACGCGAAGCGGCAGGGCCTCTGGCTCGACCCGAACGCCGAGCCGGACTACTCCGAGAAGCTCGAGCTCGACCTGTCGACGATCGTCCCGTCGCTGGCCGGCCCGAAGCGCCCGCAGGACCGGGTTCCGCTGAACGCCGCGAAGCCGATGTTCCGCGACGCGCTCAAGAACTACGTGCAGCCGCAGGGCCACGCCGACGAGGCGAGCGAGGAGTCCTTCCCGGCCAGCGACTCCCCGGCCAACGGGGTCGACGACCCGGCCGACAAGCCGCACGTCTTCAGCGCGGCGGCCGGCGCCAACGGCCGGACCTCCAAGCCGACCCGGGTCAAGGGCGAGGACGGCGTGGAGTACGAGCTGGACCACGGCGCGGTCGTCATCGCCGCCATCACGTCCTGCACGAACACCTCGAACCCGCAGGTCATGATCGGTGCCGCGCTGCTCGCCAAGAAGGCGGTGGAGAAGGGCCTGACCCGCAAGCCGTGGGTCAAGACCACCCTCGCCCCGGGCTCCAAGGTCGTCTCCGACTACTACGACCGGGCCGGCCTCACGCCGTACCTGGACAAGATCGGGTTCAACCTGGTCGGTTACGGCTGCACCACCTGCATCGGCAACTCGGGCCCGCTGCCCGAGGAGGTCTCGGCCGCCATCAACGAGAACGACCTGACCGCGGTCAGCGTCCTCTCCGGCAACCGGAACTTCGAGGGCCGGATCAACCCGGACGTCAAGATGAACTACCTGGCGTCCCCGCCGCTGGTGGTGGCCTACGCCCTGGCCGGCTCGATGGACATCGACATCACCACCGAGCCGCTCGGCACGGGTTCGGACGGCAAGCCGGTCTACCTGAACGACATCTGGCCGTCCGCCAAGGAGATCGACGACACCATCGCGCAGGCGATCGGCGCCGAGGGCTTCAGCACGGCGTACCAGGACGTCTTCGCCGGCGACGAGCAGTGGCAGTCGCTGCCCACGCCGACCGGTGACACGTTCGCCTGGGCCGACGACTCCACCTACGTGCGGAAGCCTCCGTACTTCGAGGGCATGGCCGCCGAGCCGGCGCCGGTCACCGACATCAGCGGTGCCCGCGTGCTGGCCAAGCTGGGCGACTCGGTCACCACCGACCACATCTCCCCGGCCAGCTCGATCAAGCCGGACTCCCCCGCCGGCAAGTACCTCGCCGAGCACGGCGTTCCGCGCGCCGAGTTCAACAGCTACGGCTCGCGCCGCGGCAACCACGAGGTCATGATCCGGGGCACCTTCGCCAACATCCGGCTGCGCAACCAGCTGCTCAACGACGTCGAGGGCGGCTTCACGGTCAACCACCTGACCGGCGAGCAGACCACCATCTTCGACGCCTCGGTCGCCTACCAGGAGGCCGGCATCCCGCTGGTCATCCTGGCCGGTAAGGAGTACGGCTCCGGCTCGTCGCGGGACTGGGCCGCCAAGGGCACCATGCTCCTCGGCGTCCGCGCCGTCATCGCCGAGAGCTACGAGCGCATCCACCGCTCCAACCTGATCGGCATGGGCGTCCTGCCGCTGCAGTTCCCGCAGGGCCAGAACGCCGAGTCGCTCGGCCTCACCGGCACCGAGACCTTCTCCTTCGCCGGCGTCACCGAGCTCAACGAGGGCCGCACGCCGCGCACGGTCAAGGTCACCACGGACACCGGCGTCGAGTTCGACGCGGTCGTCCGCATCGACACGCCCGGCGAGGCCGACTACTACCGCAACGGCGGCATCCTCCAGTACGTCCTCCGGAAGATGCTCCGCAGCTGATCCTCACCGTTGCGCCCCGCCTGCCGGTCACGGCAGGCGGGGCGTTCCGCTTTCCGCCAGTGGTACGGGCGACGAAAGCGCCCGTGACATCCCCGCGAGCGGGCAGGACGAGACGCCCCAGCGCGACCGCCGGGCTTGAGCATCACTCCAGCTTCACCGCGGGTCGTCGGGAAGCACCGGCACCACCCGGCGCCAGTACAGCCGGCCGAGCAGCAACCCGGCGGCTATCCACAGCAGCCCCACCGGCTGCCAGAATCCGGGCACGGCGAGCCACCCGATCCCGATGAGCACGCTGGTGACGCTCAGGAAGAGCGCGTAGGTGTACAGCAGATGCCGCCGCGCGCTCATCCTGCCCTGGGTGCCGTCGTGCCGCAGATGCACCCGCCAGCTCAGCGCGACCAGCAGCAGAGAGAGCACGATCGCAGCCGGCCCCCACAGCCGGAACCCGGGCTCGGCGTAGACGGTCACCGGCACACCGAACAGAAACAGCAGCATGGCGAGGCAGAAAGCCGCGCCCCCGATGGTCTTCATCCGGCCCCCATTCGCGCTTCTCGATTTCCCCTGTCGCGCGCCCGGGAAACGGGGGTCACGGTGGGCCGAGCAGATCCCACTTGTTGCCGGCGATGTCGACGAAGACGGCGATCCGGCCGTAGGCCTCGGTGCGCGGCTCCCGCACGAAGCGCACCTCGTGCTCCACCATCCGCCGGTAGGTCGCGTCGAAGTCGTCCACCCGCAGGAAGAAGCCGACCCGCCCGGCCATCTGATCGCCGACCGCCCGCTCCTGCCGCGGACCGTCCGCGCGGGCCAGCAGCAGCCCGGTCCCGCCGCCCGGCGGCCGGACCACCACCCAGCGTTTCGGCCGCCCGTCGTTGGTCAGCGACGGCGAGTCCTCGGTCAGCTCGAAGCCGAGCACTTTCGTGAAGAACGCGATCGCCGGGTCGTACTCCTCGACGATCACGGTCACCAGGTCGACGTGCATCAGGGCCGCCATCCCGTCTTGTCGGCGTCGGTGATCTCGCGCAGCACCCGGGCCGGATTGCCCGCCGCGATCACCCCGGCCGGCACCGAGCGGGTCACCACGCTCCCGGACCCGATGATCGTGTCGTCGCCGATGCTCACGCCCTGATTGATGGTCACGTCCCCGCCGACCCACACGCGATCACCGATGGTGACCGGCTTGGCGTAACACGCGCCGGCCGCCCGCTCGGCCGCGTCGATCGCGTGGTTGGAGGTGTAGATCCCCACCCGCGGGCCGAACAGCACGTGGTCACCGATGGTGATGCCGCCGCCGTCGAGCATCACGCAGTCGAAGTTGGCGTAGAAGTGGTTCCCGATGCGGATGTTGAAGCCGAACTCGCACCGGAACGTCGGCTCGAAGTAGCAGCCCTCCCCCACCGACCCCAGCAGACGCCGCAGGATCGCCTCGCGGGTCGCCGGCGCCTGCCCGAAGCTGTCGTTGTACTCCGTGGTCAGCAGCACGGTCTGCTGCCGGGCCTGCACCAGCTCGCCGGTGAGGTCGTTGTACATCCGTCCGGAGAGAATGAGCTCCCGCTGCTCCTCAAGCGTCACCGAGCGATCCTCGCATCATCCGCAAAGGTGTCGCGGTGGACACACCGCGCCGTGAGCCCACCGACCCCGCCTTGATGAATAGGCTTCGGGAATGGATGACAAGACTGTGCTGAGCCGGATCAGCGGCTTGGTCGAGGAAGAGCACAAGCTGCGCCAGCAGCTGAGCCAGGGCAAGATCTCCTCGGACGAGGAGCACTCCCGGCTCAAGGAGCTCGAGGAGTCGCTGGACCAGTGCTGGGACCTGCTGCGCCGGCGTCGCGCGGCCCGCTCGGCCGGGCACGACCCGGACGCCGAGCAGGCCCACGGCGTCAGCGAGGTGGAGAGCTACCTGCAGTGACCCGGTCGCGGCCGCCGTGGACGCGGCGGCCGCGGGCCGGGCCGGGGCCGGGTGATCAGCGCAGCCCCGCCTCGAAGTGCAGGCGCTCGATGAGGCCTTCCGCGTCGACCGGCAGCCCGCGCGAGCGGAACCAGTTCGCCACGTTGTTCACGTCCCGCGCGATGAACTCGCCCCCGCGCGGATTGGCGATCACGTCGATGATCTGCGGCAGGTCGATCATGACCAGCCGCCCGTCGTGCACCATCGTGTTGTACGGCGACAGGTCACCGTGCGCCACCTGCGCCCGCGCCAGCACCGACAGCGCGTCGGTCATCTGCTGCCACAGGTCGGCGAGACCGTCGGCGTCGGCGCGCACCTGCGCGAGCCGGGGCGCGGCCTCGCCGGTCTCCCAGTCGCCGATGAACTCCATCATCAGCTCGGTGCCGATCAGCTGCACCGGGTAGGGAACGCGCACCAGCCCGCTCTCCTGGCCGATCTCCCACAGCCGGCCCAGCGCGCCGAACTCGGCGGCCGCCCACTGCCCGGCGATCAGCTCCTTGCCGAACGAGGTGCGGTTGGTCATCGCCCGCATCTCGCGGGACCGTCGCACCCGGCGGCCTTCGAGATATCCGGCGTCGCGGTGGAACAGGCGGTGCTCGCCGTCGCGGTACCGCTTCGCGGCCAGCATGCTGACCTGGCCGGTGGCCGGCAACTCCCGGCGGACGAGGAAGACGTCGGCTTCCTTGCCGGTCTTGAGCATCCCCAGCTCGGTGTCGACGGCACCGTGCTCGGTGCGCACCCACTCGGGACGGGGATCGGGACCGTGCAGCGCACCGTCCCAGGTGGACCAGCGGTCGCCCTCGTCGGGCAGATCCGGGTCCTCCTGCAGAGCCGGCTCGAGCCGGCTGATCTTCAGAAAGTCAGCGTCGTCGTCATCGAACTTGCGACGGCCGCGGCGCATGGTGGTGGAGCGGTAAGAATCGTGCTCGCGCACTGGAGGGTCTCCTCAGAGAAAGAAGCAAACAGGGAAGGCTGGACAGCAGGCATCACAAAGACGGCCATGAGGTCCACCCCCTTCTCTCTCGTCGGGTCCTACGTGCGCGGTCGACTCTCGCGGATCACCCGGATCCGTGCAACCGATTTAATTCGGCGGGTCCTCGAGACCCGCTCAGCGGGTCGCCATGATCGCCGAGATGCCCTGGATCACGTTGCCCACCACGCGGGTCGGCGCGAACCGGTTGTCCACCCACTCCCGCCCACGGTGCAGCCACACGCTGGGCAGCCCCATCGCGGCCGCGCCGCCGATGTCCGCCTCCGGGCTGTCGCCGACCACCCAGGCGCCGGCCAGCCGCATCCGCACCCGCTGCGCGGCGAGCGCGAAGATCCGCGGATTGGGCTTGCTCACACCGCACTGTTCCGAGATCACCCAGTCGGCGACATAGCGATCCAGCCCGGTCCGCCGGATCCGCGCCTCCTGCTGCTCGGCCGGCCCGTTGGTGACCACCACCGGCACCAGGCCCGCGTCGCCGGCGATCTCCAGCGCGCAGCCTACCATCGGGTCCAGGCGCTCGAAGGCGAGCGGCCCCTCGTTCAGCTCGTCCACCATGTCGATCGAGGGAACCCGCAGCTGGTAGCGCTCGCGGATCAGGTCCGCGAGGTCCCAGCGGGAGGTGAGGCCGTCGGCGTCCACCGAGACCAGCCACTCGAGATCGTCCTGCGGCGCGGCGATCTCGTCGAGGAAACCTTTCGCCCACAGCCGGAACGCACCGCTGCGGTCAAGCAGGGTGTCGTCCAAGGCGAGGAAGACGAGAGGCACCCGGGCACTTTACGTGAGCGGCGACGGAACCGAACAGTCCAGGAGTGTTAACAAAACGCGGACACGATGACGAAATTCGCATCATCCGTTCAGGGGACGGCCCACCTTAAAAAGCCGTACGTACGGATTGCAACGGCACCGGCCCTCGTGACACGATCAGCGCGTGCCCAGGGTTAGTCAGGACCAGCTAGACGCGCGCCGCCACGAGATCCTCAGCGCCGCTCGTGCCTGCTTCGCGCGGTTCGGCTACGAGGGCGCCACGGTCCGCCGCCTCGAGGAGGCGACGGGCATGTCCCGTGGAGCGATTTTCCACCATTTTCGCGACAAGGAGTCGCTGTTCCTCGCCGTGGCCGAGGACGACGCCGCCACGATGGTCGAGACGGTCACCCGCAACGGCCTCGTCCAGGTGATGCGCGACCTGCTGGCACGGGCCGGCAACAGCGAGGGTGACACGGCGGGCTGGCTCGGCACCCAGCTGGAGGTGTCACACCGGCTGCGCACCGATCCCGCCTTCGCCAAGCGCTGGGCGCAGCGCTCGGCCGCGATCGCCGACGCCACCCGCGAGCGCCTGCAGCGCCAGCACGACGCCGGCGTCCTGCGCAAAGACGTCCCGGTCGAGGTGCTGACGCAGTTCCTGGAGCTGGCCTACGACGGCCTGGTCCTCCACCTGGCCACCGGCCGCCCGCCCGGCGAGCTGACCCGCGTCCTGGACGTAGTGGAAGAAGCCGTCCGCCACCACTGACCCACCGCGTGGTTTCCCATCCATCACACGATGGGGTGGGCCAATTGGGGACCCATGCCCCACCCGCGGGGCGGGCGTGCGCGAGACTCGTACGTCATGGGTGTGGCTCTGGTGACCGGCGCATCGCGCGGGCTGGGTGCTGAGATCGCGCGCCGCCTGGCCGGGGACGGCTGGGCCGTCGCCGTCAACTACCTGCCCGATCGCGCGGACGCCGAGCGGGTGGTCGCCGCGATCGTCGCCGGAGGCGGCGTCGCCGAGGCGTTCCGCGCGGACGTCACCGACGAGACCGCCGTGGCCGCGCTCGTCGCCCACGTCGAGGACCGGCTGGGCCCGGTCCGCGTGCTCGTGCCGAACGCCACCGGACCGCAGCCGTCCAAGCCCGCGCTCGAGGTGAGCTGGTCGGATCACCTGGATCAGCTGCGGTTCTTCGTGAAGAGCCCGACCCTGCTGATGCACGCGGTCATGCCGGCGATGCGCCGCCTCGGCGGCGGCCGCATCGTCCAGATCGGATCCGACATGCCGGAGCGGGCCGAGCCGGGCATGTCGGCGTACGCGGCGGCGAAAGCCGCCCAGATGTCGCTGACCCGCACCTGGGCCCGCGAACTCGGCCCGCTCGGCGTGACGGTGAACCTGGTGGCGCCCGGCTGGATCCCGGTCGAGCGGCACGCCGCGGTCGCCGCCGAGCATGTCGACGCCTACCGGCGGGACGTGCCGCTCGGCCGGATGGGCACACCCGCCGAGGTCGCCGACGTGGTCGCCTTCCTGGCCTCGGACGACGCCCGGTTCGTCACCGGGGAACGGATCACCGTCAACGGCGGGCACACCCTCGGCTAGACCTTGTCGAGGAAGCCCAGGACCAGCTTGATGCGGCCGTCCGCGTCGCGCTCGGCCACGTCGAAGCCGATCACCATCGGGTCCTCGCCGGGCCGGCCCAGGTGCCAGGTGAACCGCGCCTGGTCGTGGTGGGCGTCCAGCAGCTCACCGGCGCTGAACACCAGCCCGGGGAACCGCTGGTGCACCTCGCCGATCAGCGCGTGCAGCGCGTCCCGGCCCTCGACCGCGGCGATCGGGTCGCAGTAGCGCACCTCCTCGGCGAAGAGCTCACCGATCCCGGCTCGGCGGGCCTGCTCGTCGGTCTCGTTCCAGATGGTCAGGTACCGCTGGATCATGCTGTCGAAGTCGCTCATGGCCTCCACCGTGCCGGGCGCCGGTAACGGCGTCGATTACCTCGCGGGTCATGGCGGTGGGGCGGGCGTGCTGCCTACAGTCCGGGCATGAGCGACGTGGGGCAACTGCTGCGGACCTGGCGCGACGACCGGCGGATGAGCCAGCTGGACCTGTCGGCGCGGGCCGGCGTCTCCACCCGGCACCTGTCCTTCGTGGAGACCGGCCGGTCCCGGCCGACCAGCGAGATGATCCTGCGCCTCGCCGAGGAGCTCGACGTCCCGCTGCGGGCCCGCAACCAGTTGCTGCTCGCCGGCGGCTACGCGCCGGCCTATCCCGAGTCCGACCTGGACGCCACCCCGCTGTCGACGGTCCTGGCCGCGCTGCGCACCGTGCTGACCGGCCACGAGCCCTGCCCGGCGGTGCTGGTCGACCAGCACTGGACCATGGTCGACGCGAACGGCGCGGTGGCCCGGTTCACCGCCGGCTGCGCACCCCACCTGCTGGAACCGCCGGTGAACGTGCTGCGCCTCGCCCTGCACCCGGACGGCATGGCGCCACGCATCGCGAACCTGGCCGAGTGGCGGACACACATCCTGCACCGCCTCGACCGGCAGGCCGCCGCCACCGGCGACCCGGTGCTGCGCGAACTGCGGGCGGAGCTGGCCGGTTATCCCGGCGGGCTGATGTCCACCGAACCAGACGGGCTCGTGGTGCCGTTGCGTTTCGAGGATCTCAGCTTCTTCAGCATCACCTCGGTGCTCGGCACCCCGCGCGACGTGACCCTCTCCGAACTGGCGATCGAGGCTTTCCTGCCCGCCGACCCGGCCACCGCGGACGCTCTGCGCCGGGAGGTGGCAGGATCGGTGCATGGATCTCGGGCTGGCTGATCGCGTCTACATCCTCACCGGGGCCTCACGTGGTCTCGGTTTCGCCACCGCACAGGCGCTCGTCGCGGACGGCGCCCGCGTGGTGATCTCCTCCCGCTCCGCCGACCATGTCAGCGAGGCGGTCGAGGAGCTCGGCGGCGCCGCCCACGCGGTCGGCGTGACGGCCGACCTGAGCGATCCGGCGACCCCGCGCGAGCTGGTCGACACCGCGCAGGAACATTTCGGCCGGCTGGACGGGGCTCTGATCTCGGTCGGCGGCCCCACGCCGGGCACGGCCGCGAGCATGAGCGACGACCAGTGGCGCGACGCCTTCGACACGATCTTCGTGGGGTCGATGCGGGCCGTTCGCACGGTCGCGGCGGCGCTGCCCGAGGGCGGCGCGATCGCGCTGGTCCTCTCCACGTCGGCGAAGACGCCGCTGGCCGGCCTGGGTCTCTCGAACGGCCTGCGCCCGGGCCTGGCGATGGCCGCGAAGGACATGGCGGACGAGTTCGCGCCGCGCGGCGTGCGGGTGCTGAGCGTGCTCCCGGGCCGTTTCATGACCGACCGCAACCGCGAGCTGTTCGCCGCCACCGGCGACCCGGCGACCGCGGCGGCGGAGGCGGCCGCCGCGATCCCGCTGCGCCGCATCGGTGAGCCGCCGGAGTTCGGGCGGGTGGCGGCCTTCCTGCTGTCGCCGGCCGCGGGCTACATGACCGGAACCGCGGTGGCGGTCGACGGCGGTTCCCTGCGCACGCTGTGAGCCGGCGCCCGACCTCCGCCGCCGGCGGGCACGCGGCAGCAGGCAAACATGGCCCGCCCACCCCCGCCGACCCACCGGCAACCGCCGGCAAGCGCCCGGCGACGAGCGAGCACCGTGCGCCCACCCCCGCCGACGCACCGGCAGTCGCCGGCAGGCGGCCGGCGGCGAGCGAACACGGC
>NZ_JBEZZB010000064.1:0-52147 GCF_040638955.1 Actinoplanes sp. NPDC024001 | reverse complement strand
CGGCAGCGCGCCGAGGAACCCGTCGTCCGCGGCGCTCTCCAGGACTGCGATCACTTCCGGGTACGGGCGGACCGCGTCCGCGACGTCCAGCAGCGGCACCGGGTCGGGCAGCGACTGCGCGCCGGTCAGCTGGTCCGCGGTCAGTTCCCGGCCGAGGTCGCGCAGGGCCAGCGGATTGCCGCCGGTGGCGGTGACCAGCCGGGTCGCCACGCGCTGGTCCAGCGGGCCGGTGACCACCGAGCGCAGCAGCGCCACGCCGTCGGCCTCGGGCAGGCCGCCGACCTCGACGACCGGCAGCCCGTCCAGTTCGGGCACCGCGCCACAGGCGGTGAAGAGCATCCCGAGCGCCGGCCGGCCGGCGCTCGCCGTGACCAGCGCCTCCAAGGACTCCCGGTCCAGCCAGTGGGCGTCGTCCACGCAGCACAGCACCGGACCGTCCGCGGCGGCCCGGGCGAGCAGCGCCGCGGTCGCCAGCCCGGCCAGACGCGGATCGGCAGGCGGCCCGTCGGTGAGACCGCAGGCCACACCGAGCACCCGGCGGTGGGCCGGGTTGAGCGTGTCCCGCCGGGACAGGTGCGGGATCAGCAGCCGGTGCAGGGCGGCGAACGCGAAACCGGCCTCCTCCTCGACGCCGGCCAGCCGGATCACCCGCAGGTCACCGGCCCGGCCGGCGGCGTGGTCGAGCAGCGCGGTCTTGCCGATGCCCGGGTCGCCCCGCAGCACCAACGTCCCGCCGAGCCCGCCGCGCACTGCCGTGGTGAAGGCCGCCAGCGTGCGGCACTCCACGGCTCTCCCCCTGAGCACCATGACTGGCTGGAACGCTAGTCAGCGTCACGTGCCCGGGGCTTTGCTGTGCGTGCACGGTTGTCGGCTCAGCGTGCGTCGTGGGTGGAGTCGCGCCACTGGCGGGGCGACATCCCGTAACGCTCCTTGAACCGGCGGGCGAAGTGCGTCGGATCGCGGAACCCCCAGCCCCGGGCGATCGCCGCGATCGAGCGCCGGGCGCTGCCCCGTTGCAGCAGCTCGTGGCGGGCCCCCTGGAGGCGCTCACTGATGATCCACTGCTCCAGGCTGAGGTCGGCGCCGGCGCAGACCTTGTAGAGGTGGCGCACCGAGATGTTGTGCGCGGCGGCGATCGTCGCGGGGCTCAGCGCCGGGTCGGTGAGGTGCTGGCGCACATAGGCGAGCACCCGGGTGAGCAGCGTGTCGGCGAGCGCCTGCCGGGTGTGGGTGCGGGAGCGGCCGGCCGAGGCGAGCAGCGCCCGGCACAGGTCGATGGTGGCGGTGGCCACGGTGGCCGCGGCCGGGTCGGCGGTGATCCGGGCCGGATCCCGGGCCAGCTGGTCGATGTGGGTGGTGACCAGACGGTAGAGCGGGCTGCCCCGCAGGTTGCCGAGGGCCGTGCGGATCACGTCGACGGGCAGGCCGAGCCGGTCGAGCGGGATCTGGACGCAGCCGGCCGCGCCGTGCCCGGCCCACGAGTAGTCGTAGGCCGCGGAGAGGTCGACGCCGAGCAGTTCGCCGGGCGCGGTCAGCTCCTGCCGGCCGCCCTGGGCGAGCCGGCCGGTGGCGCGGTGCTGCACGGACAGGGCGATCACCGGCATCGCGTCCTGCCGGGCCAGCTTCGCGGTGCGCACCAGCCGGATCCCGGAGGAGCGCTGGGTGAACACGTTCGCGTCGCTGAGGTCCCAGACCTCCATCCGGGCGTAGACCGGGCCGTCCGGGTCCTCGTGGATGACGTGGCAGGGCGCCGAGGCGTACATCATCGCGGTGTGCACGGCCTCCAGCCGGTCCTGGACCGGGATGCCCGCGGTGTCGAGAACGAACGCCATCGTGGCGCTTACCGTACGCGGTGCAGGGTCAGCGCCAACAGCACCAGCGCGAGCACCTGGGCGCCGGCCAGGATCACGGCCAGCAGGGTGATCGAGTAACCGTAGAGGCCACCGGCGAGGGCGCCGCCGGCGATCGCGGCGACCCCCTGCACCGCGGCGAACACCCCGTAGGCGGTGGCCCGCCGGTCACCGGGAACCAGATCGGCGACGAGCGCCTTCACGGTGGAGTCCTGCACGCCGATGGCCGCGCCCCAGAGCAGCGTGCCGGTCACGATGGCGGGGATGCTGCCGGAGAGGGCCAGCGCGGGGGTGGCGGCGGCGAGCACCGGCAGGGCGTACAGGACCCGGGCGCCCCAGCGGTCGTAGAGGTGGCCGCTGGCCAGGGCGGCCAGGGCGCCGGCGGCCATCGCGCCGGCGTACAGGATCGGCACCGCGGCGAGCGCGATCCCGCCGGTACGGCTCGCGTGGTACGAGATCAGCCCGAACGTGACCAGCCCGGCGGTGGAGGCGGCGGCCGAGGCGGCGAACCAGTGGAACCGCCGGGGCAGCCCGCGGGCCCCGGCGGCGATCGGGCTTCCCGCCTCGGCCGGCCGGGGCGCCGGGCCGGGGAACCGGCGCCGCATCCACACCAGCAGCACCATCGCGGCGGCGCCGGGGACGGCCAGCACGGCGAGTGCGGGCCAGACCGTGCCGGCGACGGCGACCAGCGCGGCGACCAGCAGCGGCCCGGCGAACGCGCCGATCTGGTCGAGCGCCTTGTGCACGGCGAACCCGCGGCCCCGGCCCACCGCGCCGGCCGCCTCGGCGAGCAGAGCGGACTTGGCCGGGCTGCGGATCGCCTTGCCGATCCGCTCGGTCACGATCAGCACGGCGGCGACCGCCAGACCGGCGGCGCCGAGGACGGGCGCCACGGCCAGCAGCGGTACGCACACCGCGGTCAGCCCGTACCCGGTGATGGTCAGCGCCCAGTACCGCGCGGTGCGGTCGGCGAGCGGGCCGGAGACCAGCCGCAGCAGCAGGGCCGCGGCCTCACCGGCACCGGTGATCAGCCCGACCGCGAGGGCGGACGCGCCGAGGGCGCCGAGCAGCGGGCCGGTGACCGAGCGGGCGCCCTCGTACACCATGTCGGCGGCGAGGCTGACCACGCCGAAGGCGGCGATCGCCCGCCACGGGGACAGCTGGGCGGGGGCAAGCTGCCCGGTCACACGGAACTCCTCCCGATCGATTCGATCGCGACCATCATCGCGCCCGTAGTGAACCGGTGAGCGTTTCCCCCCGGCACACAGGTTTGACGATCCCCCGAAGCAGGAAGACCGTGAGCATGCATCCCCAGCCCCCGCGCCGCACCACCCACGCCTACGGAACCCCGAAGAACCGGCTGGTCTACGACCGGTGGGGCGCCTACGGCCGCCCGGTCGTGCTGCTGCACGGCCTGCTCTACGACCGCACGATGTGGTGGCCGGTCGCGGCCGACCTGGGCAACGCGTGCAGCGTCATCGCCGTCGACCTGCCCGGTCACGGGCAGTCCGCGCCGCGCGGCGACTACGAGCTGGAGTCGCTCGCCCACGACCTGGCGATGCTGATCGCCGGCCTGCAGCTGCACCGGGCCCCGGTGCTGGTCGGGCAGGGCGAGTCCGCGCTGCTCGCCGAGGCGTTCGCGGACACCGTCGCGACCCGGGCCGTGGTCACCCTCGACGAGCCGGTGGCCGAACCGCCGGAGACCGTGGAGCAGCATCTGGCCGCCGCCGACCTGGGCGCCATTCCGGCCGCGTACCGGCAGTTCGCGGTCGCCCGGCCGGACGCGACGCTGCTGCGCGCGTACCGATGCTGGTTCCGGCGACCGGATGCCGGCCGCGCGCGGCCGCACCCGGTCTCCGCCGCCCGGCCGCGCTCGGGTTTTCCGCACCTGCGCGCGCCGGCGTCGTTCGCGGCGACCCTGCGCGAGTTCCTGTGAGCGGGACAGGCGACGGCCCGGGTCGGATCCGGCCCGGGCCGTTTGTTCTCAACTGTGCCGGTGATGGAAGCGCATCCGGTGATGACCGTGATGCGCGTGCCGGCGCGGTGGTAGCAGTGCGGCACTGCTGATCACGAGGCAGAGCATCAGCATCGTGCCGACCAGAATGTCGATCAGCATGCGACGGTCCTACCTTTCCCCCGCCGCCACCAGGGAAGATCCCCCGGCGGACGGCCTTCATCCCACGGTCGCGCGGCGGGGTCCGGCCGTCAACCCGAATCGGTTATTTCGGTGTTCGGGATGGCTACCGGCGGGCGGGGTGCCTATCCTGCCCGTGAGGGGAGTACCTCCTCCGAGAGCGTGGCGGTCATCACGGGCATACCGAAATGCCCCCGTGCGCTCGCTCGTGGGATCGTCTCGCGGGTGAGGGAGACCTCGGACTACTAGGCATGTCCGAGGAGGCCCTGTGACGCCCCTTTCTACCATCGCGTCCCCACAACTCTGGACGATCACCATCGTGGTGCTGCTGGCGCTGCTGGCCGCCGACTTCGCGCTCACCCGGCGCCCGCACGAGGTGGCGATGCGCGAGGCGGTCGGGTGGTCGATCTTCTATCTCGCGCTTCCGGCCGCCTTCGGCGTCCTCATCTGGCAGGTGTACGGGCGCAAGCCCGGCATCGAGTTCTTCACCGGGTACGTGGTGGAGAAGTCCCTGTCGGTGGACAACCTGTTCGTGTTCATGCTGCTGCTGGCGGCGTTCGCGGTGCCGCCCGCCCTGGCACAGCGGGTGCTGCTCTACGGCATCGTCGGGGCGCTGGTGATGCGGGCGATCTTCATCGCCGCCGGGGCCGCCGTGCTGCAGACCGGCGCCTGGGCGTTCCTGCTGTTCGGGGCGGCGCTGCTGGCCACGGCGGTCAAGGTGATGCGCGACGCGATGCGCCACGAGCAGTACCACGTCGACATCGAGAACCTGCGCAGTGTCCGGTTCATGCGCCGGTTCATGCCGGTGACCGGCCGCTACCACGGTGGGCGGCTGACCGTGATGGAGGCCGGCCGTCGTACCCTGACGCCGCTGGCCCTGGTGGTGGTGGCGGTGTTCATGACCGACCTGGTCTTCGCCGTCGACTCGGTCCCCGCGGTGTACGGGGTGACCGAGGACCCGTACCTGGTCTTCGCCACCAACGCGTTCGCCCTGCTCGGGTTGCGGGCGCTGTACTTCGTGCTGCGTAACGTGCTGGACCGGCTGCGCCACCTGGACTACGGGCTGGCGATCATCCTGGCCTTCATCGGCGTGAAGCTGGTGCTGCACTGGGCGCACAAGGTCTGGCCGTCGGTGCCGGACATCCCGACCGAGCTGTCGCTCGCCGTCATCGCCGTCACCCTCGCCACCGTGACGGCCACCAGCCTGCTGGCCAACCGCCGGGAGGCCGTCGCCGCCGGGCGTTGAGGGGTCCCGGCCGCCCCGATGGACGACCTGCCCGACGGCCGGCGGGCGGCCTGCCACCGCTACGCCGAGGAGGCCTCGCTGAGCCGCGGGCGGATCTGATCGGCCGCCTGCCGGGTCAGCTCGATCAGCGGGCGGGCGTGCGCCAGCGAAGCCACCGCGGCCTCCAGGTCGCCGGCGCGGGCGTCGTTCTCCAGCCGGCCGCAGGCCTCGGTGGCCGCGCCCGCCCCCAGGTTCGCCATGATGCCCTTGAGCTGGTGCGCCTCGGCCCGCAGCAGGTCGGCGTCGTCGAACGCCAGGGCGTGGATGATCCGCTCCAGATGCTCGGGGATCTTCGCCGACAGGGCGCGCAGCAGCCCGTCCAGCGCGGTGGCCGTGGCCACCGGGTCGGGGCCGCGCAGCTGGTCGAGCCGCTGCTCGATCTCGGTGACCACGGTGCTCAGCTCGGGCACCGGCACCGGGCTGGTCCAGCGTTCCAGCACCCGCGCCACGTCGGCCGGGATCAGCGGCTTGGCGATGTGCCCGTCCATCCCGGCGGCCAGGCAGCGGGCCCGGTCCTCGGGCAGCGCGCTCGCGGTCAGGGCGATGATCGGGACGTGCCGGCCCTCCGGCTCACGGCGCCGGATCTCCTCGGTGGCGGCGTACCCGTCCATCTCCGGCATCAGGCAGTCCATGAAAATCGCCTGGTACTCCTGCCCGGTGGCCCGCTCGACCGCCTCCACACCGTTGACCGCGACGTCGGCGCTGTAGCCGAGGTTGGCGAGGACGCCGAGGGCCACCGTACGGTTGATGTCGTTGTCCTCGACCAGCAGCAGATGGCCGCGGCCCAGCGGAGCGTCGGCCGTGGTGCCGATGGCCTGATCCTCGGCGTGGTCGGTGAGCACCCCGACCAGCGCGTCGTAAAGCTGCGACTGCCGCAACGGCTTGGCGAAGGCCGCCGAGAACCGCTCCGGGTCCGGCTCCTCGGGCAGGTGGTGGGCGTCGTCGGCGAGCAGGATGGTCTTCGGCGACGGGCAGCCGGCCGGGGCGATCGTCAGGCCGCCGATGTCCAGCCCGTCGTCGCGGGCGGTCCCGATGTCGACGATGACCAGGTCCATCGGGCGGCCGGCCGCGGCCGCGTCGCGCAGCGCGGTGCCCGCGCTCGCCGTGTCCACCGTCCCGGTCGCCTGCATCGACCAGGCGGCGAGCTGGTCGGCGAGCACGCTGCGGTCGTTCTCGTCGCGGTCCACGATGAGCACCCGCAGCCCGTCGAGCGAGTGCCGCTCGGAGAGGTCGAGGTCGTCGCGGGCGGCGCGCAGCGTGACGGTGAACCAGAAGGTGCTGCCGTGCCCGGGCTCGCTCTCCACCCCGATGCCGCCGCCCATCAGCTCGACCAGGTCACGGCTGATCGCCAGGCCCAGCCCGGTGCCGCCGAACTTGCGGGTGGTGCCGGCGTCGGCCTGGGTGAACGCCTCGAAGAGCTGTTCCTGCTGGTGTTCGTCGATGCCGATGCCGGTGTCGTGCACCTCGAAGCGGATCGGTACGGCGTCCGGGCCGGACGGATGCCGCTCGTCCAGCGCGGCGGTGATGGCGACCTGCCCCCGGCTGGTGAACTTGACCGCGTTGCCGGCCAGGTTCAGCAGCACCTGGCGCAGCTTGGCCGGATCGCCGCAGACGGTGCCCGGCAGGCGCGGGTCGCACATCCCGACGACGGTCACCGCGTCCCGGGTGTCCGGCGGGGCGACCAGCGACACCACGTCGTCGAGCAGCCGGCCGACCTCGAAGTTGGCCTCCTCCAGCAGGACCTTGCCGGCCTCCAGCTTGGAGAAGTCGAGGATGTCGTTGATCACCGCGAGCAGGGCCGAGCCGGCGGCGCTGATGCCCTCGGCGTAGCGGCGCTGCTTGTCGTCGAGCGGTGAGCCGAGCAGCAGGCCGGTCAGGCCGATCACCCCGTTCATCGGGGTCCGGATCTCGTGGCTCATCGACGCCAGGAACTGCGACTTCAGCCGGGCCGTCTCGATCGCCTGGTCACGGGCCTCGGCCAGGGCCTGCTCGGTCTGCCGGCGGGCGGTGATGTCGCGGACGAAGCCGTGGAAGTGCACGCCGCCGTCGTGGCCGATGCGCCACATGGTCAGCTCGACCGGGATCTCGTGGCCGTCCTGGTGGGTCGCCGCGATCTCGGTCGGGCGGTCGAGCAGCCAGTCCCACCGGCCGTCGAGCACCCGTTCCAGAGCACCGCAGTAACGGGCCGGCAGGATGGTGTCGGCGACGTTGCGGCCCACGATCTTCTCCCGCCGCCAGCCGAAGACGTGCTCGGCCTGCCGGTTCCACTCGGCGATCACGCCCTCGCCGTCCATGGTGAAGAACGGGTCGCTGGCCGCCTGCATGATCATTTCCAGCTGCTCGCGCTCGACGCGGAGCCGCTGCTCGGCGTGCACCCGGGCGGTGATGTCGTGCGCGACGGTGGACGCGCCGATCACCGTGCCGTCGGTGTCGCGCATCGGCGCCATGCTCAGCGACACCTCGATGATGCTGCCGTCCTTGCGCTGGCGGCGGGTCTCGTAACGGCTCAGGGCCTGACCGCCCAGCACCCGGCCGAGCAGTTCCTTCTCCTCCCCGCGCCGGTCCGGCGGCAGCAGCCGGGTGACGTCGCTGCCGACCATCTCGTCGGTGGTGTAGCCGTAGAGCCGCTCAGCGCCGGGATTCCAGGTGTGGATCGTGCCGTCCAGCGCCTTGCTGACGATGGCGTCCTGGGAGGCCTCGACGATCGCGGCCAGGCGGGCGTTGACGTGGGTCTGGCTGCTGAACAGGAGCTGCGGCTGAACAGCCCGGCCACGCCGCCGGCCACGCCGCCGGCGGCGCAGCGCGGTGGCACCGAGTGCCAGGGCGGCCGCGGCAGCCGCTCCGTAGATCCACACACCCACTCCCGGCAGACGAATCCGATTCAGCATCACCGTACATGTGATGATTTTCTGCTTTAGCCTTATTCCGGACATAAGTTCTTCGGCATCACGCAGAGGGAGACGCCGTGGCGACAGTGATGGTCGTCGACGACGTGGCAGCCAACCGGGACATCGTGCGCATGCTGCTCGGCTACCGGGGTCACGAGGTCATCGAGGCGCACGACGGGGCCGACGCGCTCCGCCTGGCCCACGTCCACCACCCCGACGTCGTCGTCTCCGACGTGCTGATGCCCGGTATCGACGGCCTGGAGCTGGTCCACCGGCTGCGCAGCGACCCGGACCGGCAGGCCGCCCAGGCGCCGGTCATCTTCTACACCGCGAACTACCTGGAGCCGGAGACCCGGCCGATCGCCGAGGCCTGCGGGGTCAGCCAGGTGGTGCTGCGCTCGCAGGACCCGCACACCCTGCTGGACGCGGTCGACACCGCCCTGGCCCAGGGCCCGGTCACGATCGACGTGCCGGCCGCCGACGACACGTTCGCCCAGGCCCACCTGCACGCGGTCAACGCCAAGCTGATCGAGAAGGTACGGGCGCTGCACGACACCGAGCGCCGCTTCGAGGCGATGGCGATCGCCTCACCGGTGGGCATCGGCATCATCGACCGGCACGGCAACGCCGACTACATCAACCCGCGCCTCGCCGAGATCATGCAGAGGCCGCTGGACAGCTTCCTCGGCCAGGGCTGGCTGGCCTGCCTCGACGCCGACGCGCAGAACGCCGCGCTGAGCCTGCTGCACGGCGCCGGCGACACCACCGAGCTGAAGTTCGACCACCGGATCACCTGGTCAGACAGCACCACCCGGCGGCTGCGGCTGCACCTGCGGCAGATCCACGACGACGAGGACGGCCAGCTCGCCGGCGGGGTGCTGATGGTCGACGACGTCACCGACCTGGTCTCCGCGGAGGAGCGGCTGCGCGAGGAGACCCAGCGCCGCCAGGAGGAGGCCCGGCACCGCGACGCCGAGCGCCTGGACAGCCTGCGCCGGATGGCCGGTGGCACCGCGCACGACTTCAACAACATCCTCGGCGCGATCATCGGGTACGCGACGCTGGCCATCGAGACGATCACCGACGGGCAGGAGGACGGCAGCGTACCGGCGGAGACCGCCGCGTCGCTGCTCGACGATCTCGGCCAGGTCGTCAAGGGCGGCGAACGCGCCAAGACCCTCACCCAGCAGCTGCTCGCCTTCGGCCGCCGCGAGGTCACCCAGCCGGCCCCGTGCAACATGAACACGCTGCTGCGCGACGCGTCCGACACCCTGCGCGCCGCCGCCGGCGAGACGGCCGAGCTGGTCCTCGACCTGGCCGCCGACCTGCCGGACATCCAGGCCGACCCGGCGCAGATCACCCAGGCGGTGCAGAACCTGGTCCGCAACAGCGCCGAGGCCATGCCGCGCGGCGGCACCGTCACGATCTCCACGGCCCTGGAGGACGAGCAGGTCGTGCTCCGCATCCGGGACACCGGCACCGGCATGCCGCAGCACGTCCTCGACCGCGCCTGCGAGCCGTTCTTCAGTACCAAGCCCACCGCCGGCACGGCCGGGCTGGGCCTGTCCACCGCGCAGGGCATCGTGAGCCAGGCCGGCGGCCAGCTCACCCTGCTCTCCCGCGAGGGCGCCGGCACCACCGCCACGTTCGCCCTGCCCGCGGTCGTCACCACGCCCGCCGAACCGCCCCCGGCCGAGGAGCACCAGGCCTGCCCGGGCGGCGAGACCCTGCTGCTGGTCGACGACGAGGTGGCCCTGCTCCAGGTCACCGCGCGGATCCTCAGCAGCGCCGGTTACCACGTGCTGACCGCCTCCGACGGCACCGAGGCACTGAAGGTGCTGGAGCAGCACCCGGGGCACGTCGCCGCCCTGGTCACCGACGTGGTGATGCCCGGGATGAATGGCCGCCAGCTGGCCCAGATCGCCACCTCCCGGCAGCCGAACCTCACCATCGTGTTCGTCTCCGGGTTCGCCGAGGCGCTCTTCGACGAGCAGGGCAACAACCTGGAGCCGGGATCGACCATCCTCGCCAAGCCGTACAACCGGGAGACGCTGATCAGCACGGTGCGGTCAGCATTGATCGCGGCCCATCACAGCTGACCCACGGGGCACCGGGGCCCGGCGTCGACTACGATTCTTGGCCCGCGACGTGATCGGCGTCCGCGAATACGTCCAAACCTGGACGTAGCGCCCACCGACCCCGGAAGGACGCCCTCGGTGACCACTGCGAGCGACCGCCAGCCCTCGACCGAGGACACGCCGACCATCCGGCTCCCGCAGCAGGCCGTGCCGGTGCACGACACCGTCGGCCCCCCACCGGCCGCCCCGGAGGCGCCGGCCGGCCGGCGCGGCCGCAAGCTGCTCATCGCCGGGGTCACCGTGCTCGTCCTGGCCGCCGGCGCCGGCGGCGCCGTCACCTGGGCGTTCCAGGGTGAGGTGCCGCGGGGCGTCTCGGTGCTCGGCGTCGACCTCGGCGGGCTCAGCCGCGCCGAGGCCTCCTCGGCCCTGCGCGCCCACCTCGCGGCGGATCAGAAACTCGCCGGCCCGGTCCAGGTGGCGATCGACGGCACCGGCAAGACCGCCGCGGTCAAACCCGCCGACGTGGGCCTGGTCGTCGACGTCGAGGCGACCGTCGACGCCGCCGAGCGCGGCCGTCCCGCCCTGTTCGGCGGCCGGGAGGTGGAACCGGTCGTCGCCGTCGACCCGGACCTGCTCGACGCCGCGTTGCGCAAGTCGGCCGGCAAGTTCGGCACGACGATGCGCAAGCCCGCCGTCGTCTTCGACGGCGTCACCCCGCGCGCCGTGCACCCGGAACCCGGCCGCGACCTCGACCCGGCCCGCTCCGCCGAGGCGCTGCGCACCGGCTGGCTGGGCGGCGGGACGGTCACCGTGCCGCTCGTCGAGGTGCACCCGGTGACCACCGCGGCCGAGGTCGACGAACTGGTCGAGACGGTCGCCCGCCCGGCGGTCTCCGCGCCGGTCACCCTCACCTCCGAGCGCGGCACGCTGAGCATCCCACCGGCGGCCATCGCGAAGAGCCTGGTGCTGACCGCCGACAAGGCCGGGAAGATCGAGCCGCGGATCGACGACAAGAAGCTGCGGGCCGCCGTCGCGCCGCAGCTCGCCAAACTGGAGGTCGCCGCGCGCGACGCCCGTTTCACCTTCGCCGCCGGTAAACCCAAGATCGTCGCCGGCACCGACGGGGCCGCTCTCGACCTCGCGGCGGCGGCGCCGCAGCTGCTCACCGCCCTCAAGAGCACCAGCGACCGTACGGTGGAAGCCGCCCTGACCAAGTCGGCGCCCAAGCTGACCACCGCCGAGCTGGAGAAGCTCGGGGTGAAGGAGAAGGTGTCGAGCTTCACCACCAAGTTCACCGGTGGCCTCGGCTCGTCGCGCAGCCAGAACATCGTGCAGGCGGCCAAGCAGGTGCGGGGCGCCCTGGTGCTGCCGGGCAAGACGTTCTCGCTGAACAAGCACACCGGTGAGCGCAGCTACAAGCAGGGCTACAAGGACGCGCCGGTGATCCTCAACGGCAAGCTGGTGCCGGGTGTCGGCGGCGGGGTCTCGCAGTTCACCACGACGCTGTTCAACGCCACCTACTACGCCGGGCTCGAGGACGTGGAGCACAAGCCGCACTCGTACTACTTCGACCGGTACCCGGCGGTCATCGAGTCCACGATCTTCTACCCGGACCTGGACTTCCGGTTCAAGAACGACAGCCCGCACGGCGTGCTGATCGACACCGCCTGGACCAGCAACTCGATCACCGTGTCGGTATGGAGCACCAAGGTCTGGGACAAGGTGACCACCGAGTACAGCCCGCGCCGCAACATCACCTCGCCGCGGACCATCACCCTGCCGGACGGGCCGAGCTGCATCGCGACCAGCGGCATCAACGGCTTCACCCAGGACGCGTTCCGGCTGTTCCACCGCGACGGCAAGGTGGTCAAGCGGGAGAAGTTCACCTGGCGCTACGACGCCGAGCCCAACTACATCTGCGGCAAGGCGGAGTGAGCGTGGTGATTTCGGGTGCGGCGCGCACCCGAAATCACCACAGTGGTGGCCTGCTTCTTGGCGGCCTACTTCTTGGTGGCGGAGACGACCAGGTTGAAGCCGGTGTCGGCGGCCAGGATCGGGTCGGCGAAACCGGCGCCGGCGAGCAGTTCCAGCCGCTTGGCGGGACCACCGGCGGTGCCCAGGCCGTAAGCGCCCGGCTGGCTCAGGGAGCCGGGCGTGCACAGCGCGGTCGAGGAGGCGAAACCGATCCGGCTGATCGGCATGCCGATCGTGGCGGTGAAGTCGTCGGCCGACCACGGCTCGACGGCGACCACGATGCCGCCCGGCGCCAGCGCGTCGTAGGCCGAGCGCAGCGCGGCGGCCGGGTCACCCAGGTCGTGCAGCGCGTCGAAGAAGACCACCACGTCGAACTGCCCGTGCCCGGCGATCCCCGCGGCGTCGGCCACGTGGAACGCGACGTTGCTCGGGCTGCCGGCCTCGATGGCGCGGGCCCGGGCGGTGGCGATCGACGGCTCGTGGTTGTCGAAACCGGTCACCGTGCCGGCCGGCCAGGTGCTGCCCATCAGCAGGGTGGCGAACCCGTGCCCGCAGCCGACGTCGGCCACCCGGGCACCGGCCTCCAGCTTCTCCAGCAGGCCGGGAACCGCCGGGAACCAGGTCTGCGCGAGGTGGTTGACGTACGCCGTACGGAAGTAACGCTCGATGCCGTGGTGCGTGCAACCCGGAACCTCGTCGTAGGGCAGGCCGCCGTCGCCGCGGAACGCGGCCTCGACCTGCTCCAGCGAGAGGAAATGCCCGGTGATGATCTCGCCGGCGGCGACGATGTGCGCGGGTGAGTCGAGCACGGACAGGGCGAGGGCGTGCTCCAGGGGCAGCTCGAAGGTGTCGCCCTCGGTGGTCAGGTAGCCGGAGACCGCCTGCTGCCTGAGCCACTCGGTGACCAGGCGTGGGTGCAGGCCGGTCTGGGCGGCGAGCTTGTCGGCGGTCAGCGGGCCGGCGCCGGTCATGGCCTTGAACAGGCCGAGCCGGTCGCCGAGAACGGTCATCACGGTGGTGGCGGCGCCGGCGATGTCGGTGACCAGCTGGCCGACGAAGGCTTCCACCCGGGCTTCGTCGATGGCCGGGGTCTGCTGTGTGTCTGTCATGCCCCTACCGTGCGGGGCGGCGCTTGCCGCGACCTTGCTGCGACCTTGTCGCCGGCTGTCAGCGCTTGCCTGTTCCCTGCTCGTGCTCCGCGTGGCGGGCCAGCGCGGCCAGCGCGAAGGCGGTGATCGACGCGGCGTCCCCGCCGCCGGGCAGCGGCTCCTCCGGGCCGGTGCGCAGCCGGGCCAGGCGGTCGCGATCGGGGCCCATCACGGCCGGTGCGAGCGGATCCGCGTCCGCCGCCCGGACGATCATCGCGGCCGCCCGCGCCTCACCGAGGTCGGCGAGCAGCTCGGCGGTGAGCCGCAGCATCGTCCACACCTGCGCGGTCATCCCGGCCGACCGGACCGCGGCGATCACCTCCCGGCAGGCGACGACCGCCTCCCGGTGGCGGCGCAGCCGGATCAGCACCGCCGCCCGGGCCACCCGCGCGACGTTCGCCATGTAGACCTGGTTGACCCGGTCACTGGCGGCGATCGAATGCTCGTACCAGGCCAGGGCGCGCTCCGGGTCGGCGGCGGCGAGCAGTTCGCCACGGGTGAACGGGACGAAACCGTCCAGGCCTTCGGTGTGCAGCTCGGCGGCGTACTTCTCCAGCCAGCGCCGGCCCGCCTCCGGATCACCGTGGTAGGCGTCCATCAGCGCCGAACAGCAGACGCCGGTCGCCCGCGCCCAGCGCGGCGCCGACGGGTCCACGACGATCCGTTCCGCGTCGGCGCGCACGTCGTCGGCCCGCCCGCCGAACATCGCGTTGGAGATGCGGCTGACCAGCGCGCTCCACCGCAGCGGGTGCCCCACCGGCATCCGGTCGAGCACCGCGCTGAGCAGCCGGTCGGCTTCCGGCTGACGGTTGGAGATCAGCGCGGCGGTGCCGGCCGCCAGTGCCCGGTGCACCTCGCTCTCGGTCTCCACCCGCTGCGGCGCGAGCCGCGCCAGCTGCTCCGTGAGGCTCGGATCCGGGGCGCCGGCCTCGATCACCGCGAGCAGCGCGGCCAGCCGGGAACCGTCGTCGCCGTCCCCCAGCCAGGTCAGCGCCTCCTGCAGGTTCGCCAGCTCCCGGTGCATCGCCGGGGTGGTCCACGGATCCCGGTCCCGCCCGCGCCGCACCAGCTCGGCGGCATGATCGAGCATCCAGCGGGCGTGCGCGTCGCGGGCCTGCCTCTCGCCGTCCGGCCCGAGGTGGCTGAGCCCGACGTGCCGCACCGTCTCCAGCAGCCGGTAGCGCGGCGGGTCGGCCCGCAGATCGGGCGTGACCAGCGAGGCGTCCACCAGCTCGGCGAGTAGTTGCTCACCCTCGCCGGGCAGGAAGTAGGGCAGCGCGTCCACGCCGAAGCCGCCCCGGCAGACCGCCAGCCGGTCCAGCAGGCGCTGCGCCGCCGGGTCGAGCAGGCGGTAGGACCATTCCACCGTTGCCGAGACCGCGGTGGCCCGGTCACCGCCGCGGGCCGGGTCGAGGACGTGCAGGCCGGCGCCGAGCCGGTCGCGCAGATGCACCAGCCCGAACACCGCCTCCCGGCGGGCGGCCAGCTCCACGGCGAGCGGCAGGCCGTCGACCAGCCGGCAGATCTCGGCGGCGAGCTCACGCGTACGCGGTTGTGGCTCGTCGGCGAAGTCGGCGCGCAGCAGGGCGGCGCGGTCGCAGAAGAGCGCGACCTGATCCTCGGCCGGCAGCGGGCCGAGCCGCAGCACCCGCTCGCCGGCGACGTCGAGGCGCTGGCGGGAGGTGGCCAGCACGCGCAGGCCCGGGCAGCGCACCACCAGCTCGTCGACCAGGTCACGGACCGCGTCCAGCAGGTGCTCGCAGTTGTCCAGCACCAGCACCGCCGGGGCCGCGCCGAGCCGCTCGGCGAGTGCGGCGACGCCACCGCGCGGCGCGGCGCGCAGCCCGAGCGCGCCGGCCACCGCAGCGGCCACATCGGCCGGGACGGAGAGTTCGGCGAGCTCCACGACGAACTCGTCGCCGGTCAGGGCCTCGGTCATCAGCCGGGTCTTGCCCACCCCGCCGGGCCCGGCCAGCGTAGTGACCCGCCCGGTGGCCAGCGCCTCCCGCACGGCTGCCAGCTCTCCGCGACGGCCGAAGAACCGGTCCGCCCGCCGCCGCACCCGCACCGGCGGCAGCCGCTCCCCCGGGCCGGCCTCGTCCTCGCCCACCGCGGCCTGGCCGCGCCCGGCCGGGTCCGCCTCCGCCTGATCGGACGTCGACGGCTGCGGCGGGCCGGTCAGAGGCGAGCCGGTGGAATACTGCGGCTGATCACCCGGCACGGCTCCAGAGCCGTGCTGTGGCTGATCACTCAGCACGGGCCCGGTGGGATGCCGCGGCTGGCCGGCCGAGGAGCCGGCCGTAAGCGGCTGTGGGCGCAAGGTCGGCGTAAGCGGCTGTGGGCGCAAGGACGGCGTAAGCGGCTGTGGGCGCAGGGCCGGGTCGTCGCTGAGGATGCGGCGCTGCAGGTCGACGAGGGCCGGGGACGGGTCGACGCCGTGGTCCTCCGCGAGCCGGTCGCGGAAGGCGCGGGCCACGGCCAGCGCCTCCGGCGTGCGGCCGGTCGCGTGCAGGGCGCGCATGAGCAGCAGATGGATGCGCTCGCGCAGGGGCTCGGCGGCAGCGATGGCCTCCACCTCGGGCAGTGCCTCGGCGGCCTCGCCCGCGTCGAGGCGGCGGTCCAGCCACTCCTCCCGCAGGTGGTGACGCCACTCGGACAGGCGGGCCACGTCGGGGGCGAACACCAGCCGGTCCGCCACGTCCGCCAGCGGGTCGCCGCGCCACACCGCCAGCGCCTCGGCCAGGGTGGCGGCGGCCCGGGCCGGCGGCTGGGCACGGGCCTGCCCGACCAGCCGCTCGGCACGCCGGAGGTCGAGGGCGTCCTCCGGCAGGTCCAGGCGGTAACCGCCCGGCTCCCGGCGGATCGCCTCCCCGCCGGTGTGCCGGCGCAGCCGGGAGACGTAACTGTGCAGGTTGCCGACCGCGTTCTCCGGCGCCTCGCCCTCCCAGAGGGCGTCGATCAGGTCGGCGACCGGGACCGGGCGGCCGGCGGCGAGGGCGAGGCGGGCGAGCAGCACGCGCTGCGGCGCGCCGGTCAGCGGGACCGGGACGCCGTCCCGGCACAGCTCGACCGGCCCCAGCACGCCCACATCGATGACCACGGCGCCATTCTCGCCACTGCCTCACGGGCGCGACCAGTCGATATCCAGTAACGGACAGCAGCCACGATCGCGAACAGCTCCGGCCCAGCCTCGGACGATAGGGTCTGCCGGTGCGGACGAAGCAGCAGCTGACCGAGGACATCCGGACCGAGCGGCGGGCGGCCCTCGTGGTCAACGCCCGGTCCCGCCGTGGCCGGCAGCTCTACGAGGACGCACACGCCCGGCTGCTGACCGCCGGTTTCAAGCTGCTCGGCGCCTACGCGGTGGAGCGCGACCTGGAGAAGTCGCTGACCGCCGCGATCGAGCAGGGACCCGACCTGCTGGTGGCCGGCGGCGGCGACGGGACGATCAGCACGGCCGGCCGGATGCTCGCGCACCGCGACATGGCGCTCGGCCTGCTGCCGCTGGGCACCACCAACAACTTCGCGCGCACCGTCGGCATCCAGCCGTCCCTGGACGAGGCGGTGTCGACGCTGGTCGACGGCACGGTCATCGACGTCGACCTGGGCGTCGCCGGTGACATGCCGTTCACCAACCACGTCGGCGCCGGGCTCTCCGCCGAGGTGATGATCAACGCACCGAGCCGGTTGAAGCGGGTGATCGGGCGGCTCGCCTACCCGATCACCGCCCTGGGCCTGCTCGCCCGGCACCGGCCGTTGCGGGTGACGGTCCGCGCCGACGGGGTGGAGCGGGTCTTCGTGACCCACCAGATCTACGTGGCGAACGGCGGCTTCCACGCCGGCCGCCCGATCACCGCCGACGCGCACGCCGACGACCGCCTGCTGGTCGCCTACCCGGTCGGCGGCGGCTCCCGGCGGGAACTGCTGCGCGAGACCGCCCGCAACGCCCTCACCGGTCACCGGCGCACCCTGCACGAGCGCCCGTTCCTGGCGGTCGGCGAACTGTGGCTGGAGACCGACCGGCCGGCGCACGTCGAGGTGGACGGGGAGCCGTGCGGGCGCACCCCGCTGCGGATCGCCCTGGACGCCAACGCCCTGCGGATCATGGCTCCGCCCGGCACCCCCGACCACTGATCCCAGCCGGCACGTGGCGGCGCCGTCGAACCGGCCGCGACCGCGGAACCGTCGAGCTGCGGTTGGGGCGCGGTAGGACGTACGGAATGCGAAGATGCCCGGGAGCCTGGCTCCCGGGCATCACTGCTCAGCTCACGTCACGCGGGGGTGGTGGCCTTCTCGTCCGGCGTCTCGCCGGCCGTGGCCGTCTCGGCCTCGGCGAGGATCTGCTCGTCCTCGGCGCGGTGGCTGCGGTACTGCTTGATCGCGTAGGCCAGCGCTGCCGCCCACGCCACGTAGATGACGGCGTAGAAGACGTAGCGGACGTTGTCGGAGGCGTCGATCCAGTCGCTGCGCAGCAGCGAGCGGGTGTTGGTGAGGATGATCAGACCGCCGACCGCGGCGCCGAGGACGCGCGGCGGGATGTGCCGCACCAGCCAGGCGGCGATGGGTGCGGCGATCACGCCGCCGATGAGCAGGGCGAGGACCCAGCCGTAGTTGATGTTCTCCGAGCCGATGCCGACGATGAAACCGATGCTCGCGGCGATCGCCACCAGGAACTCGCTGGTGTCGATGGAGCCGATGGTCTTGCGCGGCTCGAGGCGGCCGCTGGCGAGGATCGCCGGGGTGCCGACCGGGCCCCAGCCGCCGCCACCGGTGGAGTCGACGAAGCCGGCGACCACACCGAGCGGGGCCAGGAAGCGCTTGCGCAGCGGCTTGCCGAGCTGGCCCTTGGGCAGGCCCTGGAAGGTGAAGCGGAGGAAGACGTAGAGACCGAGGGTGAGCAGGATGACGGCCATCAGCGGCGCGGCGGTCTCGGTCGAGATGCTGGAGAGGAACGTCGCACCGGCGAAGGCGCCGATCGCGCCGGGGACGCCGATCTTCAGGACGACCTTCCAGTCGACGTTGCCGAACCGCCAGTGCGAGAAGCCGGAGACCAGCGTGGTGCCGATCTCGGCCAGGTGCACGGTCGCCGAGGCGGCAGCCGGGTTGGTTCCGATCGCGAGCAGAAGGGTGGTCGAGGTGACGCCGTAGGCCATGCCGAGGCTGCCGTCGACCAGTTGGGCTCCGAGACCGACAAGGGCGAGAAGGAGGAGTTTCTGCATGTCTCTACCGCCAGTTATGAATGAGGGTTTCCGGCCCGCCGGCACCTTCGCCGACCTGCTCTGCCAATCCTGTATTTCCTATGCGTTGGATCGGAGATTAGTGGTTCTCGCGCCGCACGGCAAGGCGTCGTCCCGACCTGCGGACGCGCGGCCGTAACCTGTGCCCATGGCTGACGCGGAAGATGTGCGCCGTCTGGCGCTGTCCCTGCCCCACGTCGTGGAGATCGACAGTGACGGCTTCGACTTCCGGGTGGCGAACAAGGGGTTCGTCTGGTCGTACCCGGAGCGGCTGCCGGGCCGGCCCCGGGTGATCCGCACCGACGTGGCGGTGCTGTTCGTCGGCGACGAGGCGGAGAAGCAGGCGCTGCTGCTGGGCGAGCCGGACCTGTTCTTCACGACTGCGGGATACGACGGCCTGCCGCTGGTCATGCTGCGCCTGCCGGCGGTGCCGGTGGACCGCCTGAGCGAGCTGATCACCGACGCCTGGCGGATGCGCGCGCCGGAGGAGATCGAGGCCGAGCTGGGCGCCTGATCAGGCCGGAAGGCCGCCGGGCAGGCGCGTGGCGACCTTCGCCCGCAGGTCCGGGCAGGCGAGCGCGTCGTCGGCCGTGCACCGGGCCGCGTGCTCGACGATCGCCAGGGCGGCCTGTGCGGCGGCGATGCGCTGCCGCAGTTCGCCCGCCAGGTCGCCGATCGACAGGGGCGCGGGCCTTGACTTCATGGTGCTGGACATCGGCGCCGGGCCCGGCGGGCTGCTCGGCCGGCTCGCCGCACGACGGCCGGACCTCTCGCTGACCGGCCTCGACCTCTCCCCCGACATGGTCGCGCTGGCCCAGCGGTCGGCGACCGCGCCGGCGATCCGGTTCGAGGTGGCCGACGTCGCGGCACTGCCCCGCCCGGACCACAGCGCCGACGTGATCGTCTCCACGCTGAGCGCGCACGAGTGGCCCGAACCGGACCGGGCCGCCGCGGAACTCACCCGGGTGCTGCGCCCCGGCGGGCGGCTGCTGATCTACGACTTCCGGTTCGCCCGGCTGCGGGAACTGACCGGCGCGCTGGCCGAGCGATGCGATGTCCAGCGCCGGGCCCTGCATCCGCTGTCGCTGTTCACGTGTCTGAGCGCACCTGTGGGTTGCTTGTGAAAGAAACCTTTGCTTAGGTAAGCCTTACCTTAACCAGGAGACCACCTATGACACTGCAATTCACCGCGCCCGCCGAGGACCTTGAGAGCACGGTGGTGATCACCGACAAGGTCGACATCGAGGCGCTGGCCGCGGTCTACCGCCGCGTGCACGCCGCCGACCTGCACCTCATCGACCACAGCACGCCGACCGTCGAGGAGCGCCTGATCTGGACCGCGGAGGCCCCGGGCTTCCAGGCCGCGCTCGGCTACGTCGGCAGCGAGCTGGTCGGCACCGTGATGGGCTGTCCGCTGCCGGCCGAGACCCTGTGGTGGCGGGACCTCACCGACGCTACCGACCCGGACCTGGCGGTCGAGTGGGAAGGGCGCACGTTCGCCGTCTGCGAGGCCTTCGTGCTGCCCGAGTTCCGCCGGCATCGGCTGGGTGTCCGGATGACCAACGAGTTGCTGCAGCAGCGCACCGAGGAGCGGGTGTCGCTGGCCGTCACCGAGACCAACACCCGGGTCTGGCACGCTCTGCAGCGACTGCGCTTCCAGCACGTCGGCGACCTGGTGCCGTTCCCCGGCTGGCGCTCGCACCGGATGCTGGTCCGGGACCTGCCGCTGAGCTCGTCGCGATAGAGGTTCCGGGGCCGGCACCGGCCGGCCCCGGTCCACCTCAGGGGCGCTGCGCCGCCTTGCGGTAGGCGAGCAGGCCCAGCACCAGACCGGCCAGGCCGGCGACCAGGCCCGCGATTCCCCAGGCCAGGCCGCTGTCGCCACCCTCGTCGGCGGTCGACGACTCGGCCGCCGCAGCCGGCGCCGACGCGGCGGCCGACGCCGCGGACGCCGCGGTCAGCTTCAGCACCGGCGCCGGGCTCTCCGGCTCGGTCCCGTCCGTGCTCGGCTCGTCGATCCAGCGCACCACCGTGCCGTCGGAGTACGTCTGCAGCGCCTTGAAGATCATCTGGTCGGCCTCCGGCAGCGGGCCGAGCGAGACGTCGAACTCCTGGAACGTGCCGGGCTTGATCTCCGAACCCGACGCCGCGGTCCAGGTGATCTTCGTGACCGCCTCGGTGATCTCGCTGTCGTGCGCCTTAATCGGGGTGGCCAGCTTCGTCTTGACCGGCGCCGCGGTCCACCCCGGAACCGGCTTGAGCGAGACCGACGCGACCGGCGCATCGGCCGGCAGGTTGATCTCGAGCTTGGTGGTCGACGCGGTGTCGCTCTCGTTGGGCACCCGGAACGTCACCTTGGTGTAGCCGCCCTGGGTGGCGGTGCCCGGGTTGACCGTCACGTGCGCGGCCGCGGGGCCGGCCACGGCCAGCACGAACGCGGCCGTCATGGCGGAGACGGCGGCGGCACGGCGCAGAACTGCTTGCTTCATCACGAGACCTTTCACGCCTTGCGGCGACGGACGTACAGGAAACCGGCGAGGCCGGCCAGAACAACCACCACGGCGACGACGATGCCGACGACCGTCCCGGTGCTGGACGAGGCCTTCTCCTCGATCGGCGGTGCGGCCGCTGCGGGGGAACTGGCCGAACTGGTCGGCTCGGCAGCGGGAGCTTCACTGACAGGCGGGGTGGCCTGCGGCGCGGACGGGTCGGCGACGGTGAACTGGTACGAGCCCTTCACCGTGTGCCCGTCGGTGGAGACCACCTGGTAGGCGACCGTGTAGACGCCGTTGGCGAGCGGGCCGTCCAGGGTGATCGTCCCGGTGCTGCCCTTCACCACCGGCTCGGAGGCCGGCACGAGCTGCGTGGCCACATCGGTGACGGTGATGGTCGTGTAGTCGGGATCCAGCTTCTGCAGGAACCGCAGCTTCACCTCGGTGGGTGACTTCGTCAGCGTCGCCTTCTTGGCCGGGCTGGCCTCGGCGAGCGCGTTGTGCGCCCAGGCCGGCGCGCCCGGCACGAGCACGAGCAGCAGCGCGGCGAGGGCGAGCAGGAGGCGGGCCGGGGCGCTCACGCGAGCACCCGCTCGCCGATCCAGCCACCCTCGGCGCAGCCGGGCGGGATGGCGAAGACCGCGGATCCGATCGGTGTCGTCCATTCGTTCAGTAGATCCTTCTCGGCGAGCCGCCGTTGAATGGGGAGGTACTGGCGGTTGATGTCGGCTTGGAACGAGGCGAAGACGAGGCCGCTGTCCGGTCGCCCGGCCGAATCCGGGGCCTCATCGTAGTTGTACGGCCGGCGCAGAATCTTGAACCGGGGATCGGTCATGTGTGCCCTGGTCACGTGCGCGTGGTCGGGCATCACCGGCAGCCCGGTCCGGTCCACCGCGGTGAAGTCGGGCTCGTCGCGCTCGGCCATGCCGGTCAGCGGGGCGCCGGACTCCATCCGCCGGCCCACCGCGGCCTCCTTGTCGGCGACGCTCAGCAGATCCCAGGTCTCGATCTCGGCCCGGATCCGGCGTACCACCAGGGTGGTGCTGCCGTCCGGCTGCCAGACCGCGGTCTCCATCGCCGCGTCCCGCGGGTTGGCGGTGCCGTCGAGCTGGCCGAGCACGTTGCGCTGGGTGAACCCGGCCGGGTGCACGCCCGGGCTGCGCCGGAAACCCCGCTGGACCCAGCGCACCGCCGCGAACGGCCGGGCGTCCTTGATCAGCATGCGCTGGGCGTGGGTGACGGTGAGCGCGTCGTCGGCGCAGATCTGCAGCAGCAGGTCACCGCCGCACCAGCGCTCCTGCAGCCGGTCGATGGCGAAACCGGGCAGGTCGGCGACCGGTGACGGGCGGCCGGCCGCGCGGTACAGGCCGGGGCCGAACCCGAAGGTGACGGTCAGGCTCGCCGGGTGCACGGCCAGCGGCGCGTCGGTGTCGCCCAGGGCGGGCTCACCCCGGGTGAGGCGGGCCGTGTCGTCGGTGAGCAGCCGCATCATCCGGCCCAGCGTGGTCCGGTCGGTGCCGCGCGCGAGGGTGAACGCGACGAACGCGGCGTGGGCCGGTGGCTCGTTGGTCACCCCCGCCTGGCGCGGACCGTGGAACGGCACCACCGCCTTCCCCGTATCCGAGATTTCGGATGTGCCGGACTGGGTGGGCCGGCGGTAGGCGACGGCGGCTCCGGCCGCGCCGAGGCCGGCCACCGCCCCGCCGGTCAACAGCGCCCGCCGGCCGATCGTCACGAGTGCGTACCCGGCTCGTAGCTCTCCTGCGCCCCCGCGAACGGCTTGGCGACCGCGGTGAACTCGACGCTGTCGCCGCTGCCCAGCTTGAGGGTGAAGGTCAGCTCGTCACCCGGCTTGATCGCGGCTGACGGCTTCATCAGCATCAGGTGGTCGCCGCCCGGGGCCAGCTCGTGGGAGGCGCCGGCCTTCACCACGAACCCGTCCGGCTGGGGCTGCATGACCATCTCGCCGTCCTTCATGGCCATGGTGTGCAGCTCGATCGGGGAGGCCGGCGAGGTCGCCGACTGCACGGTCACGTCGGCGCCGGTGTTGTTGACCAGCGTGCCGAACGCCGCGGTCATACCACTGTCGGCGGCCTTCACCCACGGGTCCCGCACGGTCAGCCCGGCCGCCGGCGGTGCGGGCGCGGCCCCGGCCGCGGTCTCGGACTTCGGCTCGGTCCCACCGCAACCGGTCAGGGCAAGGGCGGCGACGATCGCCACAGCGGCAACTCTCAGCATCATCTTCCTCAGGCTCGGGAACGCCCGTTAGTCGCCGGCCGGCCGGCGAAGGTTCCCGGGAATCTGCTGGGAACCGCGGGACACGTCGCGGCGACCAATGCTGCGACGCCTCCACCGGGACGCCGGGCGCGTCGACTGCAACCCCCTGGATGCCGGCGCACACCGCGCCGCCGACACCACGACGAGGACAGCCGATGGCCGTGACACCCGAGCTCACCGAAGTCGCCGAACCCGCACCGGCGAGCAGCCCGGAACGGCCGGCCCGCCGCCCGTCCGGCTTCGCCGCGCTGCTGCTGCGCCTGCACTTCTACGCCGGGGTGATGGTCGCGCCGTTCCTGGTGGTGGCCGCCGTGACCGGGCTGCTCTACACGGTCACCCCGCAGCTGGACGCGATGCTCTACGGCGACAAGCTGACCGTCGCGACGCCGGGCAGCACGGCACTCCCGCTGGCCGAGCAGATCGCCGCGGCGCGGGCCGCGCACCCGAACGGCACGCTCGCCGCGGTCCAGCCCGGCAGCGGCGACGAGACCACCCGGGTGGTCTTCTCCCAGCCGGAGCTGGGCGAGAACCAGCACACCGTGTACGTGGACCCGTACACCGCCGACGTGCGCGGACAGCTGACCACCTGGTGGGGTTCCACCCCGGCCACCACCTGGCTCGACGACCTGCACCGCAACCTGCACCTGGGCGACCTCGGCCGGCACTACTCGGAACTCGCCGCCAGCTGGCTGTGGGTGCTCGCCCTCGGCGGCATCGTGCTCTGGTGGCGGCGCCGGCGCAGCGTCCGCGGCATGCTCACCCCGGACCTGTCGGCCCGCAGGGGCGTACGCCGCACCCGTGGCTGGCACGCCGCCACCGGTGTCTGGCTCGCCGTCGGCCTGCTGATCCTCTCCGCCACCGGGCTCACCTGGAGCCGCTACGCGGGCGGCAACTTCACCATCGCGCTGGACACACTCGACGCGAACCGTCCCGCCCTGGAGGTTCCCGGCGCCACCGCGTCGGCCGGCGGTCACCACGGCGGCGGTGGCGACTCGCCCTCCGAGGCCGACCCGGCCGCCGCGGACACGGTCCTGCGGGTCGCCCGCGACAACGGCCTCACCGGGCCGGTCGAGCTGACCCTGCCGGAGACCGGCGGCCAGGCGTGGACCGTCGCCGGCATCGACAACACCTGGCCGGTCGGGCTCGACCGGGTCGCCGTCGACCCGGCCACCGCGACCGTGGTGGCCCGCAGCGACTTCGCCGACTGGCCGGTGCTGGCCCAGCTCAGCAAGCTCGGGGTGCAGGCGCACATGGGCGTCCTGTTCGGACCGGCCAATCAGATCCTGCTCGCCGCCCTCGCGATCGGGCTGCTCTGCGTGATCCTCTGGGGTTACCGGATGTGGTGGCAGCGGCGGCCCACCCGTACCGATCGGCGTGCCCTGACCGGCGCCGCGCCGGCGCGTGGGGCCTGGCTCGGCCTGCCGGCCTGGGTCATCGTCGTGGGTGTGCCGGTGGTCTTCGCGGTCGGCTGGGCGATGCCGCTGCTGGGCGTGCCGCTGGTCATCTTCCTGCTGGTGGACGCGGTGGTGGGGGGTCTGCGCGGCCGGCGTGCCGGAGCACCTCGCTGATCAGGTGGCGGGTCGCCTCGTCCGGCAGGAAGTAGAAGACGTTGCGCCCGCGGCGCTGCCGCCGGACCAGGCGCGCGTCCAGCAGGCATCGCAGGTGGTGGGCGACCGCGGTGGGATCGGTGGGCACCTCGGCCGCCAGCTCCCCCGCGGTCCGCTCCCCCTCGCGCAGCAGGATCAGGATGTGCAGCCGGTGCTCGTAGGCCATGCCGCGCAGCACGGTGACCGCCCGGCCGAGCAGCGCCGGCGTCATCGGGCCCACCGCCGTGCGCCGGTGACCAGCGCGGAGAGCGCCAGGGTTCCGGTGGCGGCCAGGGCGATGCTCGCGCCGGCCGCCAGATTCCACCGGTACGACGCGGAGAGGCCGGCCAGTCCGCTCAGGACGGCGAACGCCATCGCCAGGGCGGTGAGCAGCGCCGGCCGGCTGGTCCAGAGCCGGGCGGCGGCCGCCGGGGCGACGATCAGCGCGACGGCCAGGATGGTGCCCACCGCCGGCACCAGGGTCACCACCACCGCCTCGATCAGCAGGAGCAGCAGGAGCAGCCAGGCGCCGGTGGCGAATCCCGCGGCCCGGGCGCCGGACGGGTCGAAGGCGGTGAAGCTCAGCGGGCGGGCGCACACCAGCAGCACCGTGGCCACCAGCACCAGCACGGCACCGGTGATCAGCAGATCGGTCACGGTGACCGTCAGGATCGAGCCGACCAGGAAGGACGACAGGTCCCGGCTGAACCCGCTGCGCAGGGCGACCAGCCCGGCCCCGATCGCGAACCCGGCGGAGAGCACCACGCCGGTCGCCGCCGCCGCGTTCTGTCCCGGGCGGCGGCTCAGCGCGGCCACCCCGAGGACCACGGCGACCCCGGCCACCATGCCGCCGAGCAGCAGGTTCACCCCGAGCAGGGCGGCGAGCACGACACCGGGGAAGGTGGCGTGGGTCAGCGCCATGGTCAGGAACGACAACCGGCGCAGGACCACGTGCACGCCGACCAGACCGGCGAGCGCACCGGCCAGGACCACCTCGGCGACCGCCCGGTGCAGGGCGTCATCCCAGTTCACGCGTCGACCTCCGAACGGCGCCGAGGGGCAGCAACAGGAGATAGGCGGCGACCAGCGTCAGCACCACGGTGGACGCCGAGGTGAGGGCGATGCCGTGGCCGACCGAGGCGTGCCAGCTGACCAGCAGCCCCGCGTAGCCGGCGGCCAGGATCAGACCGGTGCCGGCCAGCGCCATCACCACCGGCCGGTCGGTGACCAGGCGGGCGGCCGCGGCCGGGACGACCAGCAGGGCCACCACCAGGATGGTGCCGACGGCACGGACCGCGGCGACCACCACCAGTGCGACGATCACGTTGAGCCACAGGTCCAGCCAGAACACCCGGTAGCCGGCCGCCGCCGAGCCGGCCGGGTCGAACGCGCGGAACAGCAGCGCCCGGGCGCCGACCGCGAGCAGCACCAGGATCACCACGGCGAGCGCCGCGGTCTCGGCGATCTGCCGGCCGGTCACCGTGAGCAGCCGGCCGAACAGGAAGGTCGTCGGGTCCGAGGTGTACGACGACCGCCGCGACACCAGCACCACACCCACCGAGAACATCGCGGTGAGCACCACCGCCGTGGACACGTCGTCGGTGACCGCGCCGCGCCGGGTCAGGAAGGTCAGCGCGACCGCGGTGACCAGGCCCGCGACCAGCGCGCCGGGGAAGATCCCGTCGGTCCCGCCGGCCAGGAACCCGATCACCACGCCCGGGAAGACGGTGTGGGTGAGCGCGTCCGAGACGAACGACAGCCGCCGGGCGAAGACGAAGACCCCGACCGGGCCGCAGATCAGCGCCAGCAGTGCGATCTCGATCAGGGCGCGGCCCATGAACGGTACGGTGAACGGCTCGATCACGGGCGGCCGTTCACCTGGCACACCTCGTCGGCCAGCTCCCGGGCCAGGGTGAGGTCGTGGGTGCTGATCACGATCGCGACGCCGGCCGCGGTCAGGTCCCGCAGCACGGTCAGGATGCTCTCCTGGCTGGCCGCGTCGACACCGTTGAACGGCTCGTCGAGCAGCAGCATGCGCGGCTCGGCGGCGATCGCCCGGGCGAGCAGCACCCGTTGCCGCTGCCCGCCGGAGAGCAGCCCGAAGCGCCGGCCGGCCTGCGCGGCGAGCCCGACCCGTTCCAGCGCGTCCCGGGCGGCCCGGCGGTCGGCCGCGCCGGTGGGCCGGAACCAGCCGATCCGCCGGTACCGGCCCATCAGCACCACCTGGCCGGCGGTGACCGGGAAGTCCGCGTCCAGGTCGCCGATCTGCGGGACGTAACCGCAGCGGTCACGGCCGCGTTCCGGGGTCTGCCCGAAGACGCGGGCGGTGCCGCCGAGAACGTCGGCCAGACCGACCGCGGAACGGATCAGGGTGGACTTCCCGGCGCCGTTCGGGCCGACCAGTGCCAGGCACCGGCCGGCCGGCAGCT
This sequence comes from Actinoplanes sp. NPDC024001, assembly GCF_040638955.1. Taxonomy (NCBI): domain Bacteria; kingdom Bacillati; phylum Actinomycetota; class Actinomycetes; order Micromonosporales; family Micromonosporaceae; genus Actinoplanes; species Actinoplanes sp. NPDC024001. The sequence goes on along the minus strand of NZ_JBEZZB010000064.1, from coordinate 24,769 downwards.
CGAGGTTCACGTCGGTGAGGACCGGCGAGCCCCGGTAGCCGACGCTGACCCCGGCGTACTCCAGAACGGTCATCAGCTCAGCGCTTCGACGATGACCCGGGTGTTGTGCTCCTCCGCGGCGAGGTAGGTGCCGTCGGGGCCGAGGCTGTCGCCGTACAGGGCGTCCTCGCCGGCGACCACCTTGACGCCGGCCTGCCGGGCGATGGTCTCCGCGCTCTTCGCCGGCAGCGAGCTCTCCGCGAAGATCGCCTTCGCGCCGGTCGCCTTGATCTTGCCGACCAGGTCGGTGAGCTGCTGCGCGGAGAGCTCGGCCGAGGTGTCCAGGCTGGGGATGACCGAGCCGACGAACTCCAGGCCGTAACGGTCCATGTAGTAGCCGAAGGCGTCGTGGTTGGTGACCAGCTTGCGGTTGGTGAGCTTCGCGAAGGCGGCGGCGTTGTCGGCGTCCAGCCTGTCGAGCTTCGCCGAGTACGCGGTCAGGTTGGCGGAGAAGGTGGCCGCGTCAGCCGGGGCGGCCGCGGTGAGGCCCTTCTCGATGTTCGCCACCATCAGCTTGGCGTTGCGCGGGTCGTGCCAGATATGGGGGTCGTGCTCTTCCTCGTGACCCGCTTCCGCCTCCTCCTCTTCATGGGCGTGGCCGCCCTCGCGCAGTTTCACACCCTGGCTGGAATCGACCACGGCGCCCTGGAAACCGGCCGCCTCAATGGTGCGGTCCAGCCATTCCTCCAGGCCGACACCGTTCTTCACCACGATCTTCGCCTCGCCGATCGCCTTGATGTCGGCGGGCGTCGGCTCGTACTCGTGCGGGTCGACGTTGGGCTTGATGATCTGGGTGACGTCGATCCGGTCGCCGCCGACGTTACGGACGAAGTCCGCCACCTCGGGAGTGGTGGCGACCACCTTGAGCTTGGCCGGTTCGGCCGACGAAGCGTTTCCGGAACCACATCCGACGAGCGCGAGAACCGTCACCGCCGCGACGGCGAAAACACCAGGAATTCGTTTCACGAAAGGGAACGGTAGGGGCCCGCGCTATTTATCGTCTAATGAAGAGATGACGATACGTGCTTATATCGTCCGCAGATCCAGGGTGTGCCACACCGCCGCCTCCCGGTCCCCGGTGGACCACCAGAGCATCCCGTCGCGGGTGGCCGCCACGTCGGCCGCGTCCGCCAGGGTGACGCTGTTGCCGGACTGCAGGTCGTGCACCAGCAGCCCGGCGGCGCCGGTCAGATCGGTGTCCGGGCGCGGCTGGGAGAGCACCTCGAAGCGGTCCAGCACGGCGACGTCGGTGACCGCCGACTGGGTGCCGGGCCCGGCGATGCGCCGGCGCTCGGAGCCGTCCGGGCGCATCAGGTCGATCCGGGCCAGGCCGTCACCGGACATCACCATCACCCGGCACCAGGACGGGCTGCACATGTTCCACTCGGCGCCGGAGGCGGTCACCCGTACCTCACGGCCGGTGTCCATGTCGCGCATCCGGATCGTGCCGGCCTGACCGCCCACGTCGTCGGTGAGCCAGGGCCAGGCGGTGAGCGCCCACTGGCCCGGCTCGTCGCGGACCCGGACCGCGCCGCCGGTCAGCGCCACCGACCGGATCTCGGTGCGGTCGTCGCCGTCACCGGCCGCCCAGTGCACCCGGCCGCCGGCCACCACCAGGTCGTGCTGGTTGCCGTAGAACAGGACGTTGCCGGTGTCGGCGGTCAGCCGGCGCGGTGCGCCGGCGGCGTCCACCCGCGCCGCCCAGATCTCCACCGGCCGGTCCCCCACCGACTCGGTCCACAGCAGATCGGCGCCGGCCGCGGTCAGATTGTCGAAGCGCGGCTCGCCGGCCTCCGGGAGGCGGCGCAACTCGCGGGCGGGGCCGCCGGCCGGCTCCACCACCAGCCGGACGAAGCCGCCCTCGGTGACGGTGCCGACCGCGGTGGTGGCGTCGAGGAAGAGCAGCGGTTCGACGGTCAGGTCGCGCAGGTCGGCGCGTTCGGCCGACGGCCAGAGCGCCTCCACGGTGGGCCGGGCCGGTGCCGGGGACGGCTGCTCCGGCAGTCCGCCGGCGAGCAGGGCTCCGGCGGCGAGCAGGGCGGTGACCAGGGCGATCCGGGAGCGGGTGATCATTCGTACGGCTGCTTCGGTGGAGTGATCGGCTGCCACTGCGCGACCTCCAGATAGGCGATCTCCGCCTGGTTCACCGGGTCGGTGCCGCGCCGGGTGCTGTGCGTCCCGGTGACCTGGATCCAGGTGCCGGCCGGCACGTCCACCACCGGGCCCCCGGTCAGGCCCACCTTGATCGGCCGGCCGTCCGCGGCGCAGCAGCTCATCACGATCCGGGCCAGCATCGGCGCCCCGTCCGGGCCGGGCGCGACGAACCCGGTCAGCCGCACCCGGCGGCCGGCCAGACTGCGGCCGTCGTCGAAGAGCGCCCGGGAGGCGTAGTCGAGCAGGCCGATCGGGGCCGGATCGTCCGACGGCAGCGCCGCATAGTCCGAGTCGGACACCGGCAGCGTGCCCGACTGCCCCGCGGTGAACGAGCCGAGCGCCGGCGGGGCCACCAGCAGCAGGCCCAGCACCGGGAGGATGAGCAGCCAGCCCACCCTCGGCTCGTGATGACCATGACCGTGGTCGTCGCGGGGCCGGCGTTCGTACAACAGGGTGGCGATCGCGGTCGCCACCAGCGCGACCCCCGCCGCGATCAGGAAGGGCCGCAGGCCCTCCTTCACATACCGCAGGTAGAGATCGGAGAGCGACGCCCGCAGGATCGCGCCGCCGAAGAGCAGCAGCACCACCGCCTGCGCCTGCCGGTTCACAGCAGCACCGCCCCGGCGGCCGAGCCGGCCAGCACCGCCACCACGAAGGTGGCCGGCGCGAACCGGGCGGTGAACCGGCGGCCGAACACGCCCGCCTGCATCGAGATCAGCTTGAGGTCGACCATCGGCCCCACCACCAGGAACACCAGCCGGGACGTGAGCGAGAACTGCGACAGCGAGGCCGCCACGAAAGCGTCCGCCTCACTGCAGATCGACAGCAGCACGGCCAGCACCGCGAGCGCCAGCACCGACAGCACCGGGTTGCTCGCCAGCGTCTGCAGCCAGGCCTCCGGCACCAGCACGTTGATCGTCGCGGCGGCCGCGGCGCCGAGCACCAGGAACCCGCCGGCGTGCACCACGTCGTGCCGGCACGCCGACCAGAACGCCCGGCCCTTCGGCGCGCCCTCCAGGTCCGGCCGGTGCGGCAGCCGGATCCAGTCGGTGCGGCCGAGGCGCAGCCACAGCCAGCCCATCACCATCGCCACCACCAGGCTGGCAAGCCCGCGGGCCAGCACCATCTCCGGGTTGCCCGGGAACGCCACCGCCGTCGCGGTCAGCACGATCGGATTGATCGCCGGCGCCGCCAGCAGGAACGCCAGCGCCGCGGCCGGCGTCACCCCGCGCCGGATCAGCGAGCCGGCGATCGGCACGCTGCCGCACTCGCATCCCGGCAGCACGACGCCCGCCATGCTGGCCGCCGGCACCGCGAGAGCCGGGTGCCGCGGCAGTGCCCGCGCCCAGAACGACCGCGGCACGAACACCGCGATCACCGCCGACAGCAGCACCCCGAAGACCAGGAACGGCACGGCCTGCACCAGCACCGACACGAACACCGTGGTCCAGGTCTGCCAGCGCGCCCCGTCGACCAGCCCGGACAGCCACCCGCGGAAGATCACCAGCAGCACGAGCAGCGCCGCCAGCACCTCCACCGATCCGGCCCCGGGCCGCTGCCGGCCCGTGCGCTCCAACGTGCCGGCCCCGGTCACCCTCACTCGCTCCCCTGCCGTCGGCTGCAGCGAAGAAATCTACCGGTTGCGCGATGCGCGACAAGGGCGACAACCCGATCGGGTACGGGTTACGCATGCGCCCGTGGCTACCCCGCGACCATCCACATGCGCCAGGCCGTCCGGCGCGCTGCGGGCTCATCCTTCCGGTCCCGCTTACGGGCTGGCCGCCAGGAACAGGAAGACCGCGAGCAGACTGAGATGCAGACCGCCCTGGAGGATGTTGGCCCGGCCGGGGACGACCGTGAGCGTGCCCACCACGACGGTGAGCACCAGCAGCACCATCTGCGTGCCGCCCAGGCCGAGGACCAGCGGGCCGGGCAGCCAGATCATCGCTATGGCGATGGCGGGGATGGTCAGGCCGATGCTGGCCATCGCCGAGCCCAGCGCCAGGTTGAGGCTGGTCTGGATGCGGTCGCGGGCGGCGGCACGGACCGCCGCGATGGTCTCCGGGAGCAGCACCAGCAGGGCGATCACCACACCGACCACAGCGTGCGGCAGGCCGGCGTTGACCACGGCGGACTCGACGGCCGGGGAGATGCCCTTGGCGAGGCCCACCACGGAGATCAGCGCCAGCAGCAGGAGACCGAGGCTGTTCAGGGCGGTGCGGGAGGACGGCGGGTCGACGTGCTCCTCGGCGTCGATCACCTTGCCGGACGTGGTGATGGGCAGGAAGTAGTCCCGGTGCCGGCGGGTCTGGACGGCCACGAACAGCAGGTAGAGGCCGAGCGAGACCACCGCGGCGAAGCCCAGCTGGGCGGGGGTGAACTGGGGGCCCTGGCTGCTGGTGGTGAAGGTCGGCAGCACCAGGCTGAGGGTGGCGATCGCCGCGACGGTGGCGAAGGCCGAACCGGTTCCCTCGGGGTTGAAGACCGCGATGCGCCGGCGCATCGCGCCGACCAGCAGGGAGATGCCGAGGATGCCGTTGCAGGTGATCATGACGGCCGCGAACACGGTGTCGCGGGCCAGCGACTGGGACTTCTCGCCGCCGCTGATCATGAGGGTGACGATCAGGGCGACCTCGATCACGGTGACCGCGACCGCGAGGATCAGCGATCCGTAGGGTTCACCGACCCGGTGCGCCACCACTTCGGCATGGTGGACGGCGGCGAGGACCGCCGCGCCGAGCAGCACCGCGACGACCACCACCGCGGGCGGCGGGAGGTCGCGTCCCCAGGTCAGGATCAGGGCCGCGACAGCGAGAATCGGGACGTAGACGGTCCAGCGGGACAAATAAGAAAGGATCTTCGGCATCACCTGTCAACTCTGCCAAAGGCCCTCAGCTCTCGCCGCTGGAAACCTCGCCTTTCCGGTCGGAGTGACCGAGGTCGCGGCCGGGGGCGACGCGGTCGCGGACCTGTCGCTTCAGGGGCGGCAGCTCGGGGAAGCCACCCTCGGCCTTGCGGGACCAGAGCGTCTCCCCGTCGAGCCGGATCTCGAAGACGCCACCGGTGCCGGGCACCAGCGCCACCTCGCCCAGATCCTTCGAGAAGGTGGTGAGCAGCTCCTGCGCGGTCCACGCGGCGCGCAGCAACCAGCGGCACTGCGTGCAGTACTCGATCTCCAGGCGGGGCTGTCGCACAGTCACAGCAGTGAAGTATGCATTCCCCGGGTGGTCGTGCATGATCATGGGCGGATTTCGTCGGCGGGCAGGAGGAACCATTGATGCGACGGTGGACAGGCGTGGTCGCCGCGATTGCGGCGGGGCTCGCGGTCGCTTCGTGCTCGGGCGACGGCGGTGGTAACGATGCCGAGTCGGCGGCCGAGGCACGCGACTACGTGGCGCTGGGCGACTCGTACTCCGCCGGTGTCGGCGCCGGGAACTACCTGGACACCGAGTGCTACCGGAGCAAGGACGCGGGATACCCGCAGCTGTGGGCGAAGTCGCGGCCGGCCGGCACGCTCGGCGAGGTCACCGACAACACGTGCGGTGGCGCCCGCATCCACGACGTGCGGACCACCCAGCTGCGGCAGCTCGACGAGAACACCGGCTGGGTGACGCTGACCGTCGGCGGCAACGACGCGGGCTGGTCCCAGACGCTGCAGCAGTGCCTGCTCGGCAGCGACCAGACCTGCCAATCGGCGACCCGGACCGCGATCGGCGGCGCCGAGTCGGCGTTGCCGGAGCAGCTGGACGGGCTGTACACCGCGATCCGGGAGCGGGCGCCGCAGGCGAAGGTCTACGTGCTCGGCTACCCGCACCTGGTGGCCTCCGGGGCCGGCGTGAAATGCGACGCGCTGACCGAGGCGCGCCGCGACGCGCTGAACGAGGGCGCCGACTCCCTGAACAAGCTGATCGAGGCACGGGCGGCGAACGCCGGGTTCACCTTCGTCGACGTCCGCAAGGCTTTCGAGGGCCACGAGGTGTGCACGGCCACGCCGTGGATCCACGCGGTCCGCGACCTGATGGCCGAGTCGTTCCACCCGACCGCCGACGGGCAGAAGGCCTACGCCACCGCGCTGACCGCGGTCACCGGCTAGCGCCGATAACTGAAAAAGATCTAAACCCCCAAACCGGAAATGTACCGTGAAAACGGGGGCTGCGATCGCATGGAACAGTTGATGCTCGCTCCGGCCGAAGGGCTGTCCGGAGCGGAGGCCGAGGCCCGGCGCCGGCGGGGTGAGGCCAACACCGCGGTGCGGGGCGGGAGCCGCAGCTACGCCGAGATCCTGCGCACCAACGTCTTCTCGTTCTTCAACCTGATCCTGTTCGTCATCGGCGCCGCGCTGCTGGTCCTGGAGCGGTACAGCGACGCGCTGATCAGCGTCGGCCTCGGCCTGATCAACGCGGTGATCAGCGCGGCCCAGGAGATCCGGGCCAAGCGCAAGCTGGACCGCCTGCAGCTGCTCGACCGCACCGGCGTGCTGGTGGTCCGTGACGGCCGGGAGACCGAGATCGCCCCGGAGCAGGTGGTCCGCGGCGACGTGCTGCGGGTCCGGCCGGGCGACCAGATCGTGGTGGACGGGCCGCTGCTGGACGGCGGCCGGGTCGAGGCCGACGAGTCGCTGCTGACCGGCGAGTCCGACCCGGTCGTCAAGCATCCCGGCGACGACCTGCGCTCGGGCAGCCTGTGCGTGGCCGGTGACGGCCATCAGCTGGCCCGCGACGTCGGGGCGCACAGCTACGCCGGGCGGCTCACCGCCGAAGCCCGCCGCTCCACCACCGACAAGACACCGCTGCAGCGCAGCATCGAGTTCATCGTGCGGCTGGTGATGGCGCTGACCGCCCTGATGAGCGGCGCGATCCTGGGCCAGGCGGTGATCGAGGGCTTCAGCGTGCTGCGGGTCGTCCAGATCACCGCGGTGCTGTCCGGCCTCGTACCGTACGGGTTGTTCTTCCTGATCGCCCTGGCCTACACGGCCGGGGCGGTCCGCATCGCCCGGCACGGCGCCCTGGTCCAGCAGGTCAACGCGGTCGAGTCGGTGAGCAACGTGGACGTGGTCTGCACCGACAAGACCGGCACGCTGACCACCGGCCAGCTGTCGGTGGAGGAGATCGTCCCGCTCGCCGACCACGAGTACGCCGAGGTGGCCGAGGTGCTCGGCGCGGTCGCGCACAACGCCACCACCCCGAACCTGACCGCCCTGGCGCTGGTCGCGGCCCTGCCCGGCGAGCCCTGGCGGGTGCGCGACGAGGTCCCGTTCTCCTCCTCGCTGCGCTGGTCGGGGCTGGTCGCCGAGGAGGGCAGCTGGGTGCTCGGCGCCCCGGACGCGCTCGCGCCACGGCTGCGCTTCCCGGTCCCGGCCGCGGAGGTGACGTCCCGCACGGACCTCGGCCTGCGGGTGCTGCTGCTGGCCCGCGCCGAGGATCCGGCGGCCGGGCTGCGCGACCCGCACGGACGGCCGGAGCTGCCGATGCTGGTGCCGGTCGGGCTGGTCGCGCTCGCCGACGAGTTGCGCGAGGACGTGGTCGAGACGGTCCGCCGGTTCGGCGCCGACGGGGTGCGGCTCAAGGTGCTCTCCGGCGACGACCCGCGTACGGTCGCGGCGATCGCCCGCCGGGCCGGCATCGAGGCGGACGAGCCGGTGCCCGGCGCCGACCTGGACGACCTGGACGACGCCGCCCTGGACCGGGTGGTGGCCCGCACCGCGGTGTTCGGCCGGGTGGCGCCCGAGCACAAGGAGCGCATCGTCCGCTCGCTGCGCCGCCAGGGCCACTACGTCGCCATGATCGGCGACGGGGTGAACGACGCCCGCGCCCTCAAACAGGCCCAGGTCGGGGTGGCGATGCGCAGCGGGAGCGCGGTCACCCGCGACGTGGCCGACATCGTGCTGGTCGACGACTCGTTCGCGGCGCTGCCACCGGCCCAGCACGAGGGCCGCCGGATCATCAACGGCATCGGCATCTCGCTCTACGTCTTCCTCGCCCGGGTGGCCAGCCAGGGCCTGGTCATCCTCGGCGTGACCCTGCTCGGGCTGGGCTTTCCCTATTCACCGACGCAGGTCGGGCTGACCATGTTCACCGTGGGCATCCCGACGGTGTTCCTCACCTTCTGGGCCCGGCCCACCCGCCCCGACCCGCATCTGCTGCGCAACCTGGTGCGGTTCGTGGTCCCGGCCGCCGTGGTCACCGCGACCTTCGGCACCGCCGTCTACACCGCCCTCTACGAGATGATCACGCTGGGTTTCGGGTCCGGCCGCACCCCGGAGCGGATCATCGACGAGTTCGAGCAGTACACCGGCCTGCAGTCGGGCGTGGACGTGGACTTCACCACCGCCTCGGCGACGATCCTGGCGCAGACCGGCCTGTCGACCTTCTTCTGCTTCGCCTCGTTCATCCTGATCCTGTTCCTGGCCCCGCGCTCACGGGTCTTCGGCGCCTGGACCACCCCCGGCAGCGACCTGCGCCCGGCACTGCTGGTCGGCGCCCTCTGCCTGATCTTCGCCGCGGTGCTGAACGTGCCGGTGCTGTGGGACTACTTCGGCCTGATGGGCCCGTCCCGCCCGGTCTTCCTCGTGGTGCTGCCCGCGCTGCTGTTCTGGTACGCCACGCTCACCGTCGTGTTCCGCTTCCGCCTCTTCGATCGCCTCCTCGGCATGGACCCGCCGAGCTAGCCACCCCGACCCCCTGCTGTCCCCGCACGCCCCACGCCCCTGCCCGCCAGCCGGTTGAACGGGCTGCCGCCCAGCGCTCCTTCCGCAGCCACCACACGCCCCTGCCCGCCAGCCGACTAAACGGGCTGCCGCCCAGTGCTCGTTCTGTGAGCGAAACACGACACTGAGCGCCAGCCGACTGAACGGGCTGCCGCCCAGTGCTCGTTCTGTGAGCGAAACACGACACTGAGCGCCAGCCGGCTGAACGGGCTGGCGGGCAGCGCTCGTTCTGTGGGCGGGACACGACGCTGAGCGTCAGCCGGAGGCGGCTCATTCGCTCAGGGGGATGTGCGGGCGCCGGCGGGTCGGCAGTGTCGGGCTCGGACGCGAGTCGAGCGGAGGGACCGGAGATGGCAGTCGACACGTACTCGGTCTATGTCGGCGTTTACCCGAGCGTGGCCGCCGCGCAGGCGGACTACGAGGTGATCAAGGGCCTGCACCGCGACGAGGGCCTGATCGACGACTACGACGCGGCCGTGCTGGAGCGCAGCCCGGACGGCAAGACGAAGATCATCAAGAAGCACGAGATGCCGACGCGAGTCGGCACCGGCGTGGGCGCCGGGCTGGGCCTGGCCGTCGGGCTGTCCGCGGTGATCTTCCCGTTCGCCGCGCTCGGCGGCGGGTTGCTGGCCGCGACCACCGGCGGCGGCGCGGTGATCGGCGCGATCGCCGGGCACGCCGCGGCCGGGATGAGCCGCCACGACCTCAAGGAGCTCGGCGAGCTGCTGGACGACGGGGAGGCCGGCCTGGTGGTGGTGGCCGCCGTCGACATGGGCCCGCGGGTGGAGCGCACGATGCGACAGACCGCGGAGAAGGTGCTGGCCCGGGAGATGAAGGCGGACACCGCCGCGATCGCGCAGGCGGCCAAGGCGGTCGAGGCGACCCCCTGACCGCCCACCGCCCCAGAACCGACGGCGGCACCGCCGGCCTCGACCTCCGGCGGTCAAGGCGACCACCCGCCGCCCCAGGAACCGCCGGGGGTACCGCCGGGCTCAACCATCCGGCGGCCGAGGCGACCGCCCGCCACCCCAGGAACCGCCGGGCTCAACCATCCGGCGGCCGAGGCGACCGCCCGCCACCCCAGGAACCGCCGGGGGTACCGCCGCACTCAACCATCCGGCGGCCGAGGCGACCGCCCGCCACCCCAGGAACCGCCGGGGGTACCGCCGCGCTCGAGCATCCGGCGGCCGAGGCGACCACCTGACCGCCCGCCGCCCCGAGAACCGACGGGGCGCCGCCAGGTTTGACGATCTGGCGGCGCCGCGGAGTTCGCGGGGCGGCCGGGCCGGCGGAAGCGCAATCTTGCCGGAACCGCGCCGCCCCGCTAGCTTGTGCGGAACGACGTTTCCCTCAGAGAAACAGGGGCCGGGCATGATGAGCGCGCTCTTCGCCCTGATCGCCGTCGCCGAGGTGGTGCTGCTCGGCCTGATCGTCGTCCTGCGGCGCCGGCATCCGCACTGGGTGCTCACCCTGCTGATCCTGGTCGTGCTCGCGCTGATCTGGGACAACGCCGTGCTCGCGACCGGCGCCACGCTGGGCGAGGGGGATGCGCTGCACGCGCTGTCGCTTCCCCGGTTCTGGACGCACGCGCTGCTCGTACCCCTGCTGATCATGGTCGGGGTGGGCCTGGGGCGCGGGCACGGCCTGCGCCTGCTGGGCGGGCGGGCCACGCCCGCCGCCTTCGGCGTTCTCACCCTGCTGCTCATCGCGGTCGGCGCCCGGGACGACATCCTGCTGCTCGACCTCGAACCGACCCGGTACGCGGACACGCTGCGCTACACCAACGCCGCCTCGGACGGCCCGCCGATCCCGGCGATCGTCACGATCCTGGTGCTGGTCGGCATCGGCGTCGCGCTGCTGGTCCGGGCGCGCCGGCCGTGGCTGCTGGCCGGCGCGGTCGTCATGTTCGTCGCGGCCGGTGCCGGGGCGAGCATGCTCTGGCTGAGCAACCTCGGTGAGCTGGCGCTGATCCTGGGCGTCTGGCTCACCGCCACCCGGCTGCTGAGCACCGGCTATCCGGCCGGCCGCGACCTCACTGCTGCATGATCCAGATGGGTACGGGACCGGCCACCTCGCGCGTTACCCGCCAGCCCGCGCGGCGGTAGAGCTCGACGTTGTCCGGCTTGCTGGTCTCCAGGATCGACGGCAGCCCATCCTCGGCGGCCCGGCGCAGGCCGGCGGCCATCACCGCCCGTCCCCAGCGGCGGCCGGCGCTCGCCGGGTGGGTGCCGAGCACCCCCAGGTACCAGAACGGGCTGTCCGGCAGGGCGCTGTGCACGGCTTCGTCGTACTCCTTCATGCGCGCCATCGCATCGGCCGGCAGATCCGGCTCAGCCGGCGGCTCGCCGCCGGCCGAGCCGCCGGGGCCGGGCGGCTCCCAGATCGCGACCGAGGCGCCGCCGCCGATCGTCCAGACCGAGCCCCGGTGCACGCGCTTGTCGAAGAGATGACCGAAGAAGGCCGCCGCGTGCGCCGGGTAGGTCTCCTCGTCCGGGAAGAGGAAACGCAGAACCGGGTCCGCCGGGAACGCTGCCACCAGCGTTTCCACGATGCGGACCCGGTCGGCGGGGGTGGCTACGGTGATCTCTGCTGTCGTCACGGAGCCGGACTGTACCCACCCTCGAACTCCACACGCCGGACTAGGCGGTGGGGATGGTGTGGCCGTTGAGCTTCAGCCACTGGTCGAAGGTCTGCAGCTCGGGGTTGAGCTTGCGGACCTCGTCGAGGTCGCGGACACCGGTGAAGTAGTCCTCGAACTCGGTGTAGTACTGGAGCATGTTGCCCGCCTCGTCGGCGCCCGGGAAGCCGAGGCCACGGTAGGCGTCGTGGGTCAGCGGCCGGTAGACGACCGGCTCGCCGACCGCCCGGCTCAGGCCCGCGGCGATCTGCTCACCGGTGAGGTGCTCGCCGGCGATGTGGACGGTGCGGCCGGCGTACTCGGCGCCCGCCTGGAAGATCGCGTAAGCGGTCTTGCCGATGTCGTCGACCGCGATGCCGGCCAGCCGGCTCTCGCCCATCGGCAGGGAGAGGGTCAGCACGCCGTTCGCGTCGCGGGTGGCGCCCCAGCCGTTGGCCAGGTTCTCCCAGTAGAAGGTGGTCCGCAGGAACGTGGTGGGCACCCCGGCCTTGCGGAACAGCTCGTCCGCCTCCGCCTTGGCGTCGAAGTGCGGCACGTTGTACTTCTCCTGCAGCGTGGGCATCCGGTCGTTGGTGACCGGGATGTGGTCGCGGGTGTCCTCCAGCGTCGACCAGATCACGTGCCGCAGGCCGGCCTCCTTCGCCGCGGCCGCCAGGTTGGTGGCCTCCTCCAGCTCCTTCTCGGCGGACATGTGCGCCCAGAAGTTGGTCACCAGATAGGCGCCGTACGCCCCGGCGAACGCGCGCCGCAGGCTCTCCGGGTCGTAGTTGTCCGCCTGGACCACCTCGGCGCCGAGCTTGACCAGCTCCTGCGCCTTCTCCGAGGTGGTATCCCGGGTCAGCGCGCGCACCGCGTAATCGCCGTCCCGGTCGGCCAGGATCGCCCGCACGAGTCCGCCGCCCTGAGCACCGGTGGCGCCGACGACCGCGATGACCTTCTTCTCACTCATCTGACTCACTCCTCGTGTCCGTTGCCCCCCACAACCAGTCCTTCAAATTTTAAATTCCCCACGGAGGAGACGGTCGTCACAGCCTCAGTGACCGCTTTCGGCAGCCGAACGGGATTTAGTGACGGCGCACGAGAACGACCTCGCCACGGCGTACCGCACGGAGACAGCGGGACTGGACCGGCTCACCCGGGCGGCGGCCCGGATGCTGCGCGCGCCGATGGCCGAGGTGTGCCTGCCGTGCGGAGACCCGCACCCGGCCAGCCGCTACGTGATGACCGAGGACACCCCGCTGGTCGTCGCCGACCTGCAGGCCGACCCCCGGTTCGCCGGCACGCCGGACCTGGCCGCCTACGCCGGATATCCGCTGCACGCCCCGGACGGCACCCCGCACGGCGCGTTCTTCGTGGCCGACATCGTGCCGCGCGACTGGACCGACGAGGACCTGGCCAACCTCGCCGACCTGGCGGCCGCGGCCGAGTCGGAACTGGCGCTGCGGGCCGCGCACGGCGACGTGCTGCTCGCCTCGGCCCGGCTCCAGGCAGTGCTGGACAGCACGCACGACGCGTTCGTCTCGATGGGCGCCGACGGGCGGATCACCGCCTGGAACGTCGCCGCGGAACGGCTCTTCGGCTGGTCCACCGCCGAGGCGCTGGGCCGCCGGGCCACCGAGCTGATGATCCCGCCGCACTTCCGGGACGCGCACGACCGGGGGCTGGCCCGGGTACGGCGGACCGGCTCCTCGGCGCTGGCCGGGCACCGGCTGGAGCTGTCGGCGATCGACCGCTCCGGGCGGGAGTTCCCGATCGAGATGACCCTGCAGATGCACCACGAGCACGGGCAGCCGGTGTTCCACGCGTTCCTGCACGACATCAGCGCTCGCACCGCGGCGCTCACCGAACTGGCGCAGGAGCGGGCCTTCCTGCAGGCGCTGCTGAACAGCCTGGACACCGGGGTGGCGGCCTGCGACAGCGACGGGCGGCTGGCCCAGTTCAACTCGGCGATGCGCAGGATCCACGGCATCGGCCGGCACCCGGTCGGGGCCGAGTCGTGGGCGAGCACCTATCACCTGTTCCGGGCCGACGGATGCACCCCGATGGCGCCGGACGAGGTGCCGCTGGCCCGCGCGTACGCCGGCGAGACCGTGCAGCACGAGGAGATGGTGATCCACGCACCGGACCGGCCGGCGCGCCGCTTCCTCACCAACGCCCGGCCGATCGACACCACGGACGGCCGGCGCCTCGGCGCGGTCGTCGCCATGCACGAGATCACCGAGGCGCACCGGGCCGAGATGCTGCGCCGCTGCCGGCTGGCCGTCGCCGAGGCGCTCTCCGAGGCCACCTCGGCGCGGGAGGCGGCGGTGGCCGCGGCCGCCGCGGTCGCCACCGAGCTGAACTGGGCGTGCGCCGAGTACTGGGAGGTCGCCGAGGACCAGGAGTGCATCGAACGGGCCGGCTCCTGGTCGCGGCCCGGCGCGGAGCTGGACTCGTTCACCGGCGCCGAGCCGCTCGCCTTCCGGCGCGGCGAGGGCGTGCCCGGCACGGTCTGGGCGAGCGGCACCGACCTGTGGAGCAACGACCTGCTCAACGACGTCGTCGACGCGGGCCGGCTGGCGGCCGGGCACCGGCTGGGGTTGCGCACCGCGATCGGCCTGCCGGTGCACAGCGACCGCCGGGTGGCCGGGGTGCTCGCCTTCTTCACCGACACCGGGGTGGCCCGCGACGACGACGTGCTGTCGGTGCTGCACGACATCGCCGGGCAGACCGGCCGGTTCGTGGAGCGCCGCCGCGCCGAGGACCTGACCCTGGCGCTGGCCGCCGCCCGGCGCGACTTCGACCGGGTGATCCAGCAGGTCAACGACTGCTTCTGGACGGTCGAGATCATGCCGGACGGGTACACCCGCGGGGTGTACCTCAGCCCCGGCGCGACCGGCGTCTTCGGCGGCGAGCCCGGCGACCCGGAGAGTCAGCTGGACCGGATGCCCCCGGACGACCAGAAGGCCTTCCTCCAGTTCCGCGACCAGGTCATCGCCGGGAAGCCGGCCGAGGTCGAGTGCCGGGTGATCGGGTTCGACGGGCAGACCCGCTGGGTGTGGACCCGGGCCGTGCCCCGGGAGGAGGACGGGCACCTCTACGTCGACGGGATCAGCACCAACACCACCGAGCGCCGGGAGCTGGCCGACCAGCAGACCCAGCAGGTACGCCGGCTGCAGGAGCTGGACCGGATGAAGGACGAGCTGGTGGCGGTGGTCAGCCACGAGCTGCGCAACCCGGTCGCGATCATCGCGGCCTACACCGAGTCGCTGCTGGAGGAACCGGAACTGGCCGGCCGGGCGGAGCTGGCCGTCATCGAGCGCACCAGCGCCCACCTGGTGCATCTGGTCGAGGACCTGCTCGACCTGGCCCGCCTGGAGAACGGGAACTCCACGATCGACCCGCGCCCGCTGCGGCCGGACCGGCTGCTGCGCCAGGCCGTCCAGGAGCACCAGCGCAACGCGGACGTCCGGCCGGTCACCCTGGTCGCCGAGATCGGCGCGCTGCCGGTGGTGCCGGGCGACGCGGCCCGGCTGCGGCAGGTCCTGGACAACCTGCTCTCCAACGCGATCAAGTACACGCCGGCCGGCGGCACGGTGACGGTCACCGCCGAGGCCGGCGACACGGCGATCGTCATCGCGGTCACCGACACCGGCATCGGCATCCCGGCCGACGAGTACCCGCAGCTGTTCAACCGGTTCTTCCGGGCCAGCACGGCGACCAGCCGCAAGATCAAGGGGACCGGGCTGGGGCTGGCGGTCACCAAGGCGATCGTCGAGGCGCACGGCGGCACGATCGGCGCCGCCCCGGGCCCGGTCGGCGGCACCCGTTTCACCGTCACCCTGCCCCGCTGAGCCGGACCCACACGCAACCGGACGGCAACCGGAGGGGTCCCGCGCCGCACCCGAACGCGGGGAGCGTTGTCGTCGCATGCCGGTCGATGACCGGCCCGGCGGAAAGGATCACCGATGCTGCAGTCAGGTTTCGAGGCCACCTCGCTCGACGTGCTGGTCGACACCCGCACCGAGACGGTCACCAACCTGCTCCAGGCGACGGCGGGCGTTCACGGCGAGCTCCAGGCCGTCGTGCAGGACGTCGCCAGGCAGCTCGACGTACCGATCGCCGCCGTGAACCTGGTCCGCGAGGACGCCGTCCTGGTCGCCGCCGCGACCGGCCTGAGCGGCTGGGTCGCCGAGGCCCGCGCCATCCCGGCCGGCTGGGCGGTGTGCCCGCGGGTGGTGAACCCGGACCGGGCGCTGCTCGTCGACGACCTGCACAGCGAGCAGTGGGGTGCGTTCCCGGCGAGCAGCATCTTCGGGCCGTTCCGCGCCTACGCCGGTGTGCCGCTGCACGTCCAGGGCTCGGTGGTGGGCACCCTGTGCGCCATGGCGCCGTCGCCGAAGGCGTTCGACGACGGCACGGTGACGGTGCTGGAGGACTGGGGCAGCCTGGCCGTGAAGCTGCTGCACCGGACTACATCGCCGCGCGCCCGTGGCGCCAGTAACCGATGAAGTCCACGTTGGTCTTCGGCACCTTCAGCTCCTCGACCAGGTGCCGGCGGCCACCGGTGACCAGCGCCGACTCACCGACCAGATAGGCGTAGACGGACCCGCCCAGCAGCTGGGTCTCGCGCAGCCGGGCCAGGGCGAGCCCACCGGGCACCCCGCCCTGCCCGTTGCGCGGCACCCAGTTGATCTCGACACCGGCCGGCACGCGGAACTCCTGCCGGTCCTCGATCGACGGCAGCTCCACGATGGCCACGCCCTTGGTCTCCGCCGGCAGCGACTCGCAGATGCCGGCCACCGCGGGCAGGCCGGTCTCGTCGGCGACCAGCAGCGTCCAGTCGTGCTCGTGCCGCGGGTTGTAGCCGATTCCCTGGTCGAGCAGGCCCACCTGGTCGCCCGGCTTCGCCTCCAGCGCGAACGTCGCGGCCGGGCCGCAGGTGCCGTCCGGCTCCAGGTGGATCACGAAGTCGACGTCGAGCTCGCGCGGCTCCGCCCGGTACGCACGGACCGTGTAGTTGCGCACGAACGGCCGCTTCTGCTTGGCGGTGGCGAGGTACTGCGCGTACCAGAGCCCCGAGGTGCGGGTCGGCAGCTTCAGCGTGTCCTGCCCGGGCCGCGGCAGGAAGAGCCGGAACCACTGGTCGAAGCCGATCGGGGTGAACCTGTCCAGGCCTTCGCCGCCGAGGGTCACCCGGACCACGTTGGGCGAGATCCGCTCACTGCCGACCACGTCAAGCATGATCACGTGCGGGTCGACGGCCTTACGAATCTTGAAGTTGGCCATGGTGCGTTCCTCCGGGGGTGCTGCGACCGGCGATGTAGGCGCCCGGCGTCTCACCGAAGTGCCGCCGGAACGCGAGGATGTAGCCGTTGGCGCTGGTGAAACCGACCCGGGCGGCGACCGCGCCGACCAGCATCCCTTTCGCCAGCAGGTCGAGGGAGTGGTTGAGCCGCAGCCGGGTGCGCCACTCGGTGAAGGCCAGTCCGGTCTCGGCCCGGAACGCCCGCCGCAGGCTGGTCGAGCTGGTGTAGTGCAGGGCCGCCCACTCGGTGGCGGTGCGCTGGTCCTCCGGGGCCTCGGCCAGGCGGCGGGCCACCGCGCGGGCGATCGGGCTGCGCGGCTCGGGCAGCGACAGCCGGCTGCCGCGCAACCCGGCCAGGAGCGTGAACAGCGCCGTGTCGCCCAGGTCGTCGACGCCGATCCGGTGGCGGGCGAGCAGCCGCTCCCGGGCGAACGCCGTCACCTCCACCGAGGCGGGGCCCCCGTGCGGCAGCCGGTGCTCCCAGGCGTCGAACAGCTCGGAGATGATCAGCGCGTCCCGGCTGAACCAGCCGCTGTGCTCGGCTTTCGCCGGCACCCAGAGCCCGGTCGAGCCGTCCACCGGGTATTCCCGGCCGGCGACGGTGATGACGATCCGGCCGAGCGGGACATAGAGGAACAAATGCTCGTCATGAGCGTGCGGCGGATTCCCCCACTCGGCGAACGGGAGCACCTCGTGGTCCAACGTCGCCGTGTCCATCATGAGGTAAGGCTAGCCTAACCGGCCGCCAGAGAGTTCCACCACCCGGCCGGCCCGGGCGATCGTTCCGGCTCGATGGGCGATCACCACCACCGTGCGGTCGCCGGCCAGTGCGGACAGCGCCGTCTCCAGCACCGCCGCGGTCGCCGGATCCACATCGGCGGTCGCCTCGTCCAGGATCAGCACCGCCGGATCGGTCAGCGCGGCGCGCAGGATCGCGACGATCTGCCGCTCCCCCGCCGACAGCGCCGACCCGCGCGGCCCGACCCGGGTGCCCGGCCCGTCCGGCAGCCCGGCCGCCCAGCCCGCCAGGCCGAGGCGGTCGAGCAGCTCGGTGACCCGTTCCGGTCCGGGCGCGCCGGGGACCATCGTCACGTTCTCCAGCAGGGTGCCGTCGACCAGGTGCACGTCCTGCGGGACCAGCACCATCCGGGACCGCACCTGGGCAGGGTCGGCAGCGGTCAGGTCGTGCCCGGCGAAGGTCAGCCGGCCGGCGTCCGGTGGATACAGGCCGGCGAGCAGTTTGCCCAGGGTGGACTTGCCGGAACCGGTCTCCCCCACGATCGCCAGCCGCTCACCGGCGGGGATCCGCAGACTCACGCCGTCGACAGCCGGGGTGCTTTCCGCGTACCGGAAAGTGACCTGATCGAGCACCAGCTCACCGCGAGCGGGCAGCGCGGCTCCGGTCGCGGTGGCCGGCGTGCCGGCCGCCGCGATCAGATCCAGGACGCGGGCCAGATAGGTGCGCGCCTCGCGCGCCTCGCCGAGCGCCGCCGCCAGATCCTCGAACCGGTGGAAGATGTCGCGCGCGGCCAGCACGAAGACCACCAGCACGCCGACCGAGAGCCGGCCCCGGCCGGCCAGGACGGCGCCGGCCACCAGCAGCGCGGCCACGCAGACACTCTGGTACGGGGTGAGCAGGTGCAGAACCAGCCCGGCCCGCAACCGGCCCCGTTCCGCGCCGAGCAGTCCCCGCTGCTCCCGGCCGAACCGCTCCAGCCAGCGGCCCGCCGCACCGCTCACCCGCAGCTGCTCGGTGGCCGGCAGGATCTCCGCGAACGTGCCGGCCACCTGCCGCCGGGCGGCGGCCATCGCGGCGAACGCCGGCCCGGACCGGACCCGGAAGCGGCGCACGATCAGCACCGCGACCGGCAGGAAGGTCACCAGCAGGAGCAGGGTCAACAGCCCGGAGTACGCGAACAGCAGCGCCCCGGTGAAAGCCAGCATGACCCCGGCCGTGACCAGCTCGGGCAGCGTCCCGCCGGCGAACGCGGCCAGCTCGTTGATCTCGCCGGTGCACCGGTGCAGCAGGTCGCCGCGGCGGTGCACCTCGACGAAGCGCAACGGCGCGGACGCCACCGCGGCGACCGCCCGATCCCGCAGGCGGCGCACCGCGTGCTCACCGGCACGCACCAGCCAGTAGCGGGCGGACCAGACCAGCGACCCGCCCACCGCGGTCGCCACGGCCAGCGCCAGCAGCGCCCGCAGCAGCGCCGCCCGGTCCCCGGCCACCACCGCGTCGGCGACCCGGCCGACCAGGGCGAGCACCCCGGCCGCGACCGCGCCGTTGAGCAGGTTGAGCACGACCGCGGTGCCGAGCACCCCGCGATGCCCGCGCAGGAACGGCCACGCCCGGCGGAACACCGCCCGCTCGTCCGGCTCGTCGCTGAGCCCGGCCACCTCAGCCACGGACCGGCACCGCTCCTCCCACCAGCTCGATCACCCGATCGGCGCGGTCGCGGACCGCGCCGGAATGCCCGGCGAAAACCACCACCGTCTCCCGGGTGGCGGCACGCAGCCGGTCCAGCACGACCGCTTCGGTACGGGCGTCCAGCGCCGAGGTGACATCGTCGAGCAGCAGCACCCGTGGCTCCCGCAGCAGCGCCCGGGCCAGCGCGACCCGCTGCCGCTGCCCGCCGGAGAGGGCACCGCCGTGGTCCCCCACCGGGGTGTCCGGGTCCAGGTCGAGCCCGGCGGTCCGCAGCGCCGCGGCCGGGTCGGCGTCCGCGGCCAGCCGCAGGTTCTCGCCGATCGTCCCGCTCAGCAGCAGCGGGTTCTCCGGCACGAAGCCGAGCGTCTCGTAGAGCGTCTCCGGCGCGACCCCGGCCAGATCCACCCCGCCGAACCGCACCGCGCCGCCGCTGAGCGGCTGGAGCCGGGCCATCGCGCGCAGCAGGGTGCTCTTGCCGGAGCCGGTGGCGCCGGTCAGCACCACCCACTCGCCGGGCGCCGCGACCAGGTCGAGCGGCCCGATCAGCGGCCGGCCGTCACGCTCCACGGTGAGTCCGGTGACCTCCAGCAGCCCGCGCTCCGGCAGCACGTCCGGGCCGGGCCAGAACGGCGAGGGCTCCAGCAGCTCGGCGATCCGGGCCGCCGACGCCAGCGCCTCGGCCCGCTCGCCGAGCCGGATCACCGTCACGTTCACCGCCATCGACACGGTGCCCATCCACAGCACGAACGTGGTGAGCGCACCCACCGTGAGGCCACCGTCGAGCGCGGCCAGACCACCGGCCAGCAGGCCGGCGACCACCGCGGTCTGCGGCACCAGCCAGCCGGTCGTCTCCCAGCTCGCGGTCACCCGCGCCAGCCGCAGGGCGGCCTCGGTGATCCCGGCGCTGTGCCGGTGATGCCGGTCGACCAGCAGCGAGTCGGCGCCCACCCCGCGCAACGGCAGCATCGAGGTGAGCAGCTCCTCGGCGGTGCCGGTACGCCGGCCGTGCGCCTCGGCAAGCTCGGCCGCCCGCCGGTCCACCAGCCGGGGGAAGAGCCGGTTCGCCAGCACCACCACCGGGACCGTGAGCACCGCGACGAGCAGCAGCATCGGGTCCAGCCGGGCGATGCCGGGGACCAGCACCACCGCGGTCGTGCCGATCACCACCCAGGTGGGCAGGCCGTGCACCCAGGCCAGCACCGCCTGCACGTCCCGGCCGGCGCGGGCGGCCAGGTCGCCGTGGCCGCGGTCGGCGGTCTCGGCGCTCAGCAGGGAGCGCAGCAGTTCGGCACGTAGCCAGATCCCGGCCCGGGCGCCGGCGAGGTTGGCGTACCAGACCCAGCCCCGCATCCCGGCGTACTCGACGGCGGCGGCCAGGGCGAGCAGCAGCGCCCAGCCGGCGGTGGCGCGCACCGAACCGGTGCGGATGCCGTCGTCCAGGGCCCGCCCCAGCAGCCAGGGCAGCGACAGGAACGCGACCTGGCGGACCACGGCCGAGCCGACCGCGCGCAGCAGGAAACCCCGGACCTGCCGCAGGGATCGGCGCATCAGTTCAGCCCGGTTCACGCGGGGAACCGTACGAGCGGTCCGGGGCGGCGAGTCCAAACCACGGCGCGGGCTGTCGAAATGACGAGCCGGTTCCTGCGTTGGATTCGCGGGTCCGGACCGCTCGTACGCTGGCCACCGTGTCCAGCCGCAGTATGCGTTCCACCGTGACCTTCCCGATCGTCCTGCGGGAGTTGACCGTTCTGCGGGTTGCCGACGTCAACGCCGGCACCCGCCGGATCACTGTCGGGGGCCCGCAGTTCGGGGCGTTCCACCGGGACGGGCTGGACCTGCCGGCGCTGCGGTCCGAAGGCTTCGACGACCACGTCAAGCTCTTCTTCGCCGCGCCGGGCGCCGACCGGCCGGTCCTGCCGCGACAGCAGGTCGCGAGCCTGGACTGGTCGGTCGAGGCCCGGCCGATCGCCAAGGACTACACCCCGCACCGGGTCACCGCCACCGAGATGGACCTGGACTTCGTGCGGCACGGCTCCGGCCCGGCCGCGACCTGGGCGGAGAGCGCCCGCCCCGGCGATCCGGTGTGGGTCGCCGGCCCGAAGATGTCGCTGAGCCACCCGGCCGGCGCCGACGTCGTCATCGCCGCCGGGGACGAGACCGCACTGCCGGCGATCCGGCGGTGGCTGCGGGAGATGCCGGCCGGCACCCGGGCGTACGTCTTCATCGAGATCTCCGCGGAGGACCGCAAGCAGGATCTGCCGACCGCGGCGGACGCGGAGATCAGCTGGCTGATCTCCGGGCGGGAATCGCTCGCCGAGGCGGTCAGCACGATGCCCTGGCCGGACGGGACGGTCTTCGTCTGGGTGGCCGGAGAGGCCGGCGCGATCAAGCCGCTGCGCCGGTACCTGCGGGTGGAACGCGGGCTGCCACCGGAGCAGATGGAGATCACCGGGTACTGGAAGCTGACCGCACCGGTCGCCGCGGCCGACGAGGACGAGGACGAGGCGCACGAGCGGCTGCACGAGCTGACCGACCTGACGCCAGGCCTGGCGATCCGGGCGGCGGTCACGCTCGGGCTGATCGAACTGGTCAACCTCGGCGCGGACACCGCGGAACTGCTGGCCCGGGAGACCGACGCCGACCTGGGCACGCTGCGCCTGCTGCTCGGCTACCTGGCCGGGCTCGACGTGCTCACCGTCGACGCCGACGGCCGCTACGGCCTCGGTGAGCTCGGTGACGAGCTGCTCGAGGACGCCGACTGGTACCACCTGGACGGCGCCGAGGCGGCCCTCGACCTGTCGCTGCTCGGGCTGGTGGAGACCGTTCGCCGCGGGCGGCCGGCGGCCGGGCTGCGCGCGACGTTCGAGAGCGACAGCGGGCTGGGCGGGGCGGCGCGGGCCACGATCGAGGAATCCGCGATGTGGATGGTGCCGACCCTGATCGACCGGTACGACTGGTCCGGGGTGCGGGCCGTCGCCGCCACCGGGCACGGGGCGGGCGTCACGCTGAACGCGCTGGCCAAGGCACACCCGCAGATCGAGTTGAGCATCGCGGCCGCGCCGTCGGCGCTCGGGGTGCTCCGCGACCAGATCCTCGACGCGGAGGTGGCGGAACGCACCGAGCTGGTGCCGACGTCCGGCGCGGTCCCGGTGCGGCCGGGTGCTGTCCACCTGCTGGTCCGGGCACTGGAATGGCTGACCGACGAGGACGCCGAGCATCTGCTGACCGAGTTCGCGGCGGGGTTGCCGGGTGGGGCGGAGGTGGTGCTGGTCGAGGAATGCCGGTCGCTGGACGACACCGATCCTGAAGAGATCGAGTGGGATCTCAAGATGCGCTGCGCTTTCGGCAGTGGGCGGCGCACCGAGGAGCGGGTGGGGGCGCTGCTTGCCGCTGCCGGGCTGCGGGTCGTCGACACCGTCGACATCGGGTGGTCGCACCGGCTGTGGCGGCTCGCTCGGGGCTGATCGCTTTCGGCCTCAGCGGCGTGTTCGGCTCTGCCGGCGATGCCTGCTTCGCCGGCCCTTCCCCGCCTCCCGCATTGCTTCGCTTTGCCGGCGTCGCTCGCTGCCCGCCTTGCAGTGCTTTACCGGCGGCGTTCGCTGCCCGCGTAGCCGTGCTTCACCGGCGGCGTTCGTTGCTTCGGCGCTGGTCGCGCTGGCGGCGCCGTTCGGCTCGCCGGCGCTGGCTTCGGTTGCCCGCGGCCGGGTGCCGGGGGCCTGGGTTGCCGCGCGGCCGCAGAATGCGGTGCGGCTCCTCAGGCTCCCGCCAGCGGCGCCGCACCAGCCAGAAAGCGCCCAGCCCGGTCACGCCCGCCAGCCCGGTCAGGGCCAGGTAGCCGGACAGGTCGTCCGAGAACCAGCCCCGCATCGCCACCGAACCGAGATCGTCCTCGTCGATGTAGACCTCGACCCGGTCGCCGGGCTGCGGATCCCCGGACTCCCGGTCGGTCCACGCCTGGTGGACCTCGCCCTTCCACTGGAAATCCAGCAGGTAGAGCTTCCGCTCGTCGGGGGCGAGGTCGACCCGCTGGACCGTTGCGACGCCTTCATACCAGGTCGCTCGCATGACCACGTTCCGGCCGGCGTCGAGCACCGCGTAGCCCGCCGAGAACAGCGACAGGAGGATCAGGGTCAGGATCAGCACGAACTCCCGGGCGTCCACGAGATCATCGTGACAGGCGGGCGCATCCGTACCGTTGCGGCGGAGAATGACGAGGTGGGTCGATTGGTGCGGGGTGCTGTGGTCGTACTGATCGCCCTGGTGTTGATCTTGATCTTGGCCTGGGCGCTGCAGCGCAAGCTGATCTACTTCCCGGACCGCGCCGCGCCGCCGCCGGCGGCCGGCGTCAGCGACATCACCCTGAGCACGTCCGACGGGCTGCGGCTGAGCGCGTGGCTGATCAAACCCCCGCCCGGTACGCCGGACCGCCGCCTCGCCGTCCTCGTGGCCCCCGGCAACGCGGGCAACCGATCCGGGCGCCTGCCCCTGGGGGAAGCGCTCGCCGGCCTCGGCCTGACCGTGCTGCTGCTGGACTATCGCGGTTACGGCGGCAACCCCGGCTCACCCAGCGAAGCCGGCCTGGCCCGGGACGCCGACGCCGCGCTGGCCTACCTCTCGTCGCAGGCCGGTCTGCCGGTGCTCTACTACGGAGAGAGCCTGGGCGCGGCGGTCGTCACCGCGCTGGCCGTGCGGCGGCCGCCGGCCGGGCTGGTGCTGAGGTCCCCGTTCGAGAGTCTGCCGGCGGCGGGGCGGGAGCATTATCCGTTCCTGCCGGTGGGGTTGCTGCTGCGTGATCGTTTCCCGGTCGCGTCGCTGGTCGGGCAGGTCACGGCCCCGACGGTGGTCGTCTACGGCACGGCCGACACGGTCGTGCCGCCGTCCCAGAGCGCGGCGGTGGCGGGCCGGGCGGCCGGCTTGGTGTCCGAGGTGGCCGTGGCCGGGGCCGATCACAACGATCGCGTTCTCCTCGACGGCCCTCAGGTGCTCGCGGCCGTCACCGCACTCATCACGCCTTGACCTCCGCCGCAAGGACACTCACCGCCAGCCGACACCCTCGGCTGACCAGCAGCGCTGCCCTGCCGGCCCTTACACCACATCCACCGCCAGCCCACACACCCAGCTGACGACTAACGCTGCCCAACCCGCCCCCACACCACACCCACCACCAGCCCATTGGCCCCGCTGACCACCAACGCTGCCTGGACCGCCCTCACACCACGCCCTCCACCAGCCCTCACACCCAGCTGACCACCAACGCCGCCAACCCCACCCCCACACCACACCCTCCACCAGCCCTCACACCCAGCTGACCACCAACGCCGCCCAGACCGCCCCCACCACTAGCCCGCACCCAGCTGACCGGAACGCCCTCCAACCGCCCCCTCCGCCAGCCCACACAACCAGCTGACCGGAAACGCCCCCACTGGGCTTGACCCGATTCGACGGACAGGGTCGATGAGTTGATCTTCACGCTACCTTGAGGGCGGGTAGCGGGGCGAGGCTGGTGCCCGTCTCGTA